>CALJYC010000246.1 GCA_937984275.1 uncultured bacterium
CAGTGCCAGTGCCAGCGTCAGTGTCAGTGTCAGTGTCAGTGTCAGTGTCAGTGTCAGTGTCAGTGTCAGTGTCAGCGTCAGCGTCAGTGGACCCGCGGGCTTAAATGACAGAAGGCCGGCTCCGCTGAGCCGGCCTCCCACCTGTGATGGCTACGTCGGTTAGTTCCCGATGTGAGCCGTGACGCCGATGATTGCGGCGTAGTTGTGCCCCTTGTCAGGCAGGGCGCCAATAGTATTGCCGGCCGTATCGAGGATTGGAGTCGCTTGCCGTGAGAGGTAGATGTCGCGGGTTGACCACTCGCCTCGACCCTCGAGGCTGATCACCAGGTACTCGACCGGCATATAGCGAAGGGTGAGCGTTGCGGTGGAAAGGCCACCGAAAGCGGTGTCCACGCCCTCCCTGTAGAGGTCGTTGCCGCTCAGGTGTTCGCCGCGAGCGCCGATCGACCACTTATCGGCCACATCGAAGATCAACGCGAGGCTATGACCGTACTGGAAGTCCGATGCCTTCTGCCCAGCCGCATTGGTGTTGTTCCCGTCGAGGTAGTAGTCGCCGTTGAACACGAAGTGGAACCAGTCGAAGCCCATCGCTAGCACCACGTCGAAGAAGTTGACCCAGTCCTTGTTGCCGTTGAGCCCGCTGGCCGCGTGGTTGCCGCCGAAGAAGAGACCGACGTCACGACTGCCCTCGCGGAGACCACGACGACGAACGCTGTTATGGCCGTCCGGGCTGAGGCCGATCTGCCAGCCGAGCGCGGGGGTCTCGTTGTCATCGATCGGCGTGCCACCGTAGACGCCGCCGTTAGTGACCATCGCAGTGAATCCGACGATCTCGCCGAGCTCGGCGCCCATTCGGACGCCCATGTGGTTGAACGGCTGCCGAAGGAAGTAGAGCGCACCGCGTGTGTAGTTGGCGTTGTTCCACTCATCCGCGACCTCGGCACCGAAGATGGTGTCGAAGAAACCGACGTCGATGTTGATCTTCTCGCCTGGCATCCAAGCCGCGTATGCCTGCTTGACCGGCGCGATGGGCGTCAACAATCCGGCGCCTTCGCCGAAGCGAAGATCCAATCGAACGGCGAACTTCTCGCCCGTATACATCACGTCGCCACCTGCGAAGTTCAGACCGAAGCCGTTGTAGTTCGTGTAGGGGTAGCCGGCGGTGGGGGAATCCGTGCTCAAGAGGTTGTTGTACGTGCCGGCGCGGACACCGTTGTTGGTGTAGCCACCGATGCGGTAGAACGCGCTGGCCATCAGCTGCCAGGATAGTCCGTCCTTCCAGGAGCCGCCTACGTCAGGCGTCTCTTCGGCGATGTCGTCTGCCGCCATCTTCGGCGACTCCGGCATCTTCATTTCCGCCTCCTTCGGGGGAGGTTCTGCGGGCGCACCTTCCGTCGATTCTGCGGGCTCCTCTCGGCCGTACTCGGCGTCCAAGTCGTCCGCCGCCTCCTTGGGGGACTCGGGCCCCTGCGCAAAGGCCATCGCGGGAAATGCCAAACTGCACATCACCGCCAGGGAAAGAAACTTACTCATCACTACCTCCACTCCCGGCGTGTCCCCACGCCCAAACTCGTTATCCAACTCCGACATTGCAAAAAACGTAGAGAAGAGGGGCGGAACAGACCGGGGAGCCGTTCCACCCCTCCTCTCGAACTCACTACTCCGCGGGTGCCGCCGACATGGCGGTGGCCCCTGCATGGAAGCCCTGGAGCTCCTCGTTGTAGGCTTCGACGCCGCACTCGGCGATGTCGAGGCCCTCGAGCTCGTGCGCTTCCGAGACGCGGACGCCGCCAGGCACGAGGAACTTCAGCGCGAGCCAAACGATCGAGCCGACGACGAACGCAAACCCAACGCCTGCTGCTGCGCCCATGGCCTGAATGCCGAGCTGCGAGGCACCGCCTCCGACCAGAAGGCCGATGGGACCTTCGCCCGCAGCCGCGTTTTCGTAGCCGACCAGGCCGACAGCGAGCGTGCCGAAGATGCCGCAGACGCCATGGACCGTGATCGCACCGACTGGATCGTCGATCTTCATCTTATCGATGAGCAAGACGCCTTCGACGCAGAGCATGCCGGCAGCGAGGCCGACGATGATCGACCAGCCGCCCGAGATGTTGTAGCAACCGGCAGTGATGCCCACGAGGCCGGCAAGCGCGCCGTTCAAGGCCATCGAGAGGTCGAGCAGACCGCTACGCATCTTGATCCAGATCAGCGCGCCAATGAATCCGGCCGAGGCCGCCAGGTTGGTCACGAGGACGATCCGGCCGACCTCGGCATCGATGGCGAGCTCCGAGCCGCCATTGAAGCCGAACCATCCGAGCCAGAGAATGAGCACGCCGAGCGCGGCGAGGGGGAAGTTGTGGGCGGGCATCGGCTTGACCGAGCCGTCGGGCAGGAACTTGCCGAGGCGAGGGCCGATGATGAGCGCGCCTGCGAGGGCCATGCCGCCGCCGACGCCGTGAACGACCGTGCTGCCTGCGAAGTCGACAAAGCCCTTCTCAGAGAGCCAGCCGCCGCCCCAGACCCAGTGACCGACCACTGGATAGATGATCATGGTGGCGATCGCCGTGAACACGAAGAAGGTCAGGAGCCGGCCACGCTCCGCAATCGCACCCGATACGATGGTGCAGGCGGTCGCGGCGAAAACCAGCTGGAAGAAGAGAAAGACGTATGGTGGCAGGTCCGCATCCGCTCCCCCGTTCGCCGGGAAGAAGCTCGCGAGGCCCATGAAGGCGTTTCCTTCGCCAAACATCACGCCATAGCCCACCAAGTAGAAGATGAGCGATGAAATCGCGACGACGCCAAAGTTCTTCATCAGCACCATCACTGCGTTCTTCCTGCGACAGAACCCGCTCTCCACCAGAGCGAAGCCCGCATGCATGAAGAAAACGAGTGCGGCGCTAACGAGAACCCACAAAGCGTTGGCATACGTTGTCAGTTCCGAAAGTTGTTCTTCCATGATCTTGTACCTCTTAGTCATGGCCGCAGCGCACCCTCGGCAGCGGCATTGCGGGATCTATGGCTGGCCTGCATTTCCGGTTTGTTTCCCCGAGGCATCGGTTTGGGAAAAACCGATCCGGGCATCGGCGAGTTGCGCGGGTTCGGGGCCCGCCACATGCTCGGGGCGTGGGCGGTTTCCCGCATTTGGCGTACGGAACGCCCCGTAAGCTGCCCAAGCCATACAGCCTTCCTGGGCGCGTGGTCGTGCTGGACGTCGCGTTTGCAGCGAATGCTGGGGGGGCGAGCTACGAGAAGACCACACTTCCTTTCATCCAAGGCCTCGGCTCGCGGCTCGCGATGTGGGTCGACCACCACGACCACGATCGCCATCCGGATTACGCGAACGACCCACGCTTCGTCCTCCGAACCAAGGCGCAGCACGGGGCCTGCCCGGAGATGGTCACTCCGGAGCGCGTTGCGGCGGCGGGCCCGGTCGACACGATCTGCTGCCACTTGGATTTCGACGGACTGTGCTCAGCCGCCAAGTGGATTCGCGGTGGCGTCGAGCCGTACGAGGGTGCGGACGACGATGCTCGGGCGATCGACACGAGGTTGGGAGAGCCGACCGAGCGTGCGGGGGTTCTCGATCGCGCGCTGCGCGCCAGGCCACGTGATGAGGCCCTGCGCGGACTGATGGTTCGGTACCTCGCAGACGGCGCGCGCGATGGGGCGATGTACCGTGAGTTCCAAGTCGCGGCGCAAGCGTTCCACGCGATGGAGCGCGAGGCCAAGCGGCTGTCCGCCAAGTACGAGGTTCGCGGTAACCTCGCAATTTGTGATGCTAGGCGGCGCGATGGGCCGTACGACAAGACTGCGCTACTGCTGATCGGACAGCGTTTGGCGCCGATCTCATTGGTGCACGACGAAACGACCGTCACCGTAGCCGCGCGCTTCGACAGTGGCATCGACTTGGTGAGCGCCCTCGGGCTCAACGGCGGAATGCCCACGCGGGTGAGCGTCGCGGCCAAGCGCCTCGACGAAGTCATTGAGATTTTGGGCCGTTTCCAGGTCGCTCCATAACGGGGTACAATGGAAGTGATGGAGCTGACGCTCGCCCACATCCAACGACTCCCCAAGACGGACCTTCACGTCCATCTAGACGGCTCGCTGCGATTGTCTACCATGCTCGAGCTCGCCGAAGAGCAGGGTGTGCGGTTGCCAGCAGACACGCCGGAAGCTCTCGGCAAGGCGCTCCACTGTGGGGAGAAAGCCGGGTCGCTGGTCGACTATCTCAAAGCGTTCGATGCGACGCTCGAGGTGTTGCAGACCGCCGAGGCGCTCTACCGGGTTGCCTACGAGCTCAGTGAGGACGCTGCCGCCGAGAACGTTCGCTATATGGAGGTGCGCTACTCGCCCATGCTCCATACCCGCGGAGGTCTCCGGCTCACGACCGTCGTCGAAGCGGTCCTCACCGGCCTTTGGGACGCGCAGAAAGATCACGGCGTCGTCGCCAACGTCATTCTGTGCGGTATTCGGAACATCTCGCCCGAATCGTCGTTCGAGATGGCCCAGCTGGCGGTGGCCTACAAGAACCGCGGCGTGGTCGCATTCGACCTGGCGGGCGCCGAGTACGATCACCCCGCCAAGCACCATCTTCGGGCCTTCAAGCTCGTCCGCGACAACAACATCGCGGTGACCATTCATGCGGGGGAGGCGTACGGGCCCGCTTCGATTCACCAAGCGATTCACGTGTGCGGCGCGCACCGCATTGGCCACGGTTGCCGTCTACGCGAAGATGGGGATCTGCTGCACTACGTCAACGATCACCGCATCGCGCTCGAGTGCTGCCCATCCTCCAACGTGCAGACCGGCGCCGTGAGGGATCTGCGCTCCCATCCGCTCAAGCTCTACCACGACCTCGGGCTACGGGTGACGGTCAACACCGACAACCGGCTGATCACCGACACCACCGTTTCACGCGAGCTCTGGCTTTGCCACACCCAGATGGGCTTGGACCGTGGCGATATTCACCGCATCATCATCAATGGCTTCAAGGCCGCGTTTCTGCCGTTTCACCAGAAGCAGACGATGGTTCGCGCGGTGTTTCGGGAGCTGTCCAGCGCAGAACAGGCTTCCGAGCAGCCCGCGTCTCATCCAGCCGACGCAACCGCGTAGACTTCGGCGCAGATTTGACGAAGTCAGGCTCCGCGATCGCCTCGTCGCTGATCGCCTTCATGGCGTCCACGAACTCGTCGAGCGTCTGAAGACTCTCGGTTTCGGTCGGCTCGATCAGCATCGCGCCCTTCACGACCAGCGGGAAGTACACCGTCGGCGGGTGAAAGCCAAAGTCCATGAGCCGCTTGGCGACGTCCATGGTGGTGACGCCCGTTTGCTTGAGGTGGCGATCGCTAATTACCACTTCGTGCATGCAGATGGCGTCGTAAGGAACGTGCCAGAGCTCGCCGAGGCGGATTCGGAGGTAGTTCGCGTTCAGCACTGCGAGCTCTGTGGCTCGTTGCAGGCCTTCGGCTCCCATCTCCCGGAGATACGCGTAGGCCCGGACCATCATTCCGAAGTTGCCCTGGAATGATCGGAGCCTCCCGACGGACGCCGGACGGCTGCTGTAGTCGAGGACGAAGCGTCCATCCTGCTGCTCGACGACCGGGACCGGCGCGTAAGGATCGAGAAGCGCCTTGTACCCGACAGGGCCGCAGCCGGGGCCGCCACCGCCGTGCGGGGTCGTGAACGTCTTGTGCAGATTGAACTGCATCACGTCGATCCCGAGGTCACCGGGTCGCGCCTTGCCCATCAAGGCGTTGAGGTTGGCGCCATCGCCGTAAACGAGGCCGCCCTTGCTATGAATCAGCTCGGCAATTGCCGGCATGTGAGTTTCGAACAGCCCGACGGTGTTCGGGTTGGTCGCCATGATCGCGGCCACGTCATCATCGACGAACGGTGCGAGGGCCTCGGTGGTGACGATGCCGTCCTCCCCGACGGGGAAAGCAACCGCCTGCAGGCCGTTGAGCGCACACGAAGCGGGATTGGTTCCGTGGGCTGTGTCAGGGATCAGCACCTTCTTGGGGTCACGCCCCTGGGCCTGGTGGTAGGCCCGGATCATCATCAAGCCCGCCAGCTCGCCCTGCGCGCCAGCCGCTGGGTGCAACGAGACGCGATCCATGCCGCACACCTCGGCGAGCCCGCGCTCCAGCCCCCACATCAGCTCGAGGGCGCCCTGAACGAGCTCGTCGGGCATGTACGGATGAAGGTCAGTGAAGCCAGCCAGTCGCGCAGCCCACTCGTTGACCTTGGGGTTGTACTTCATCGTGCAAGACCCAAGCGGGTACATCCCGGTGTCGATCGCGAAGTTCTGTTGGCTCAGTCGAACGTAGTGGCGGACGGCCTCAGGCTCGGACACCTCCGGAAGCATCGGCGGGACCTCTCGTGCCATCTTCCCGAATGCACTCTTGGCGTCGACTTCGGGTAGGTCGTCCGGCGCGAGGGATGCCCCATGGCGGTTGGGCGAGCCCTGCTCGAAGATCAGCGATGGTTGGAAGGAGAGACCTGACGTGGCCGAGCCGGGCATGATGACCTCGCTTGGCAAGCTAGTGGATTGTCGAGCGGCTGCAAGTGATCAAACGGTACGTAGGAGCGCTTCGCTCAGCGCCTCGATCGCGGTGGTGTCGCTTTCTAGGCCGTTGTAGTAGGGCAGCTCGCTGCACGGCGCGTCGATGTGGCTACATACCCGCCGGACGGCTCGCGCCTGAACCGTTTCGCGAAGGGCGCGCCGCTTGCCGGCCACCGCCAGCCCGCGGATTTCGCTGTCCTCGCCGATATCTGACGGCAGAGTTTCGAGGACGGGCCGTTCCTTCTCGGCGAAGAGCACGTTCAGCACACGGTTGATGACCAGATGCAGTACCGGAATCCGGATCTCGTTCGCCAATGCGTTCGACAGCTCTATGGTCTCACTGGCGGGCATGTACTCTGGAAGGGTGACTAGGACTGCGCCGGCTCGCTCCGGGTCACGAAACATCTCGGCAGCTCGCGCCGCATCTCGCCGCAGGAGGCCCGGCGGCGCCACGCTTTCGATGACGAAGGGCACCCGAAGCATGTCGAGCGCGTGTCCGGTGGCAGGGGCGTCGACAATCACGAGATCGTAGTCCGGCTCTCCCCTTGGGGGACACGCGTGGTAGAAAGCCTTTCCAAGCATCGACCAGGCTTCGAGCCCCGGCGTGCCCTTCAGGAACGCGCGCACCAACCGGTTCCTGAAGACCGCGTTGAAGACGGCCTTCACCTTCAGGATCATCAGCCCGTATTCTTCCAGAGCGGCGTCCGGGGTCATGTTCACCACGTCGAGATTCTCCCGAACGGAGACGATTTCGGAGCCGATCGGGTCGGTGTCGAGGAGCTGGCTGACGCGCTCCTTGCAGTTCACGAGCGCGAGCAGGACCTTCTTGTCGCGACGGCTTGCCGCAAGTGCGAGCCCGGTCGCCACGGTTGTCTTCCCGACGCCACCCTTGCCGACTACGAAAAGGAACCGCCGGTCGAGCAAATCCATCAGCGCCGTCTTTAGCGGCGAGGTGGAACGGCGGCAAACCGACGGCGTTTATTCGGGAATTCGAGGGCCACGGAGGCTGACGCCCCTCCGAGCGCATGCTAGCGTCCCGCCCAGCGCGATTATGAACGGTGTACATCAATCCGGTAGCTCGACCGTGTGGTCACTAGTGTTGTTCGCAACCCTGGCGTTGTTCGCGGCGGCTCTCTACGCGATCTTCGTCGTCGCCCCTGTCGAACAACAGATGGGCATCGTGCAGAAGATCTTTTACTTCCACGTCCCGAGCGCTTACGCGATGTACATCGGTTTCTTCGTGTCTGCGGTGGGCAGTGCGGTGTACCTGCTCAAGCGAGACCCCAGATGGGATGCGGTTGCGGTGGCGGGCGCCGAGGTCGGAACACTGTTCTGCCTGATCGTGCTGCTCACGGGGCCGCTCTGGGCGCGCAAGGCCTGGGGCGTTTGGTGGACCTGGGACCCGCGACTCACCACGACGCTCCTGTCGGGCATGATCTTCGCCGCGTACCTCGCGCTTCGCTCCATGGGCGACGCGGGCGAGGTCGAGAAACGGTTTGCCGCTGGCTTGGCGCTATTGGGCTTGGTCAACCTTCCTTTGATTCACTTCAGCGTTCAGCGTTGGCGAGGCGTTCACCCCACCGTCATTACCGGCAAAGGGGGAGGGCTCGAGTCCGAGATGTACTGGGCGCTTGGACTCAGCTTCATCGCGTTCACGGGGTTGGCGGTGCTCCTGATTTGGGCGCGCGCCTCCGTGGAGCGGCAACGAGAACAATCCGCCCGGTTACGACTCGAGTTAATGCACCGATGAAGGAAATGACATGCGAGCTTTGATCGCCGCGCTCGTGCTGGGATGCACGATGTTCATCACCCCCGTGGCTCTTGCGGATTCACCACCCGAGCCGGAGCCGGATACGGCAGCTGCCGAAACGCCGAAGGACGCCGCCGAGGAGCGGGCAACTCAGTTCGTCGGTGTCCGAGGGCCCGAGGCGGAAAGCATTCCGGGAGGAGCACTGCTGCTCGGGGCCTATGCGATCGTGTGGGCGCTCCTGTTTCTCTTTCTGATGCGAATGCGGGGCCTGCAGCGGCAAACCGCAGAGGAGCTGGAACGGCTCAGCGCGGAGATTCGAGCTTCCGAGGGCCAGTGAATGCCGTCCATCGCGCACATCATTTACATTCCGGGCATCTTGCTGATCGGCTTGGCGCTCGGGTTTCGAATGGGAGCTCGCGCCGTGAGGGCCGAGTTTCAGCGCCTCGAACAAGAGCGGCGCCGTTGATGGAAGAGGTAGCAACATGCTGAATTTCGAGTTGACCCCCGAACAGAAGACCCTCGTTGACGAGACTCGCCGTTTCACGCGCGAGAAGATCATCCCCATCGCGGGCGAGGCAGACAAGACGCACGAGTTCCCGATGGACATCTACAAAGAAGCGTGGGAGCTCGGCTTGGTTGGGCCGAATATCCCCGAAGCGTACGGCGGGGCGGGCATGGGCGAAGTCGACCACGTTCTCCTGACGGAGGAGCTCGCTTTCGGGTGCACGGGCATCCAGACGAGCATGACGGCGAACGTGCTCGCGGCGACGCCGATTCTAATTGCGGGCAACGACGCGCAGAAGAAGAAGTACCTCGGGATGCTCACGTCCGAGCCGGTGTTCGCTGCATACGCGCTTACCGAGCCGGCAGCCGGAAGCGATGCGGCGGGCATTCAAGCGCGGTGCCGCAAGGACGGCAACGATTGGATCGTCAGCGGCTCGAAGTGCTTCATTACCAATGCTGCGTGGGCGAGCTGGTACATCGTCTTCGCGACTGTCGACCCATCCCTTCGCCACAGCGGGATCATGGCGTTCGTGATCGATCGCGACTCCCAAGGCGTGAGCGTCGGCAAAACCGAAGATAAGCTCGGACAACGGGCCAGCAACACAGCGGTGGTCAACTTCGACGACGTCCGCGTTCCAGGTGACAACGTGCTCGCCGAGGAAGGGCACGGCTTCAAGCTCGCTATGCAGACCTTCGACCGCACCCGCCCGGACATTGGGGCCGGCGCGTGCGGTCTGATACGCCGCGCCCTCGAGGAATCCATCGCCTATGCGCTCGAACGCAAGACATTTGGCGTGCCGATTGCGGAGCACCAAATGGTGCAAGCACTGATTGCGGAGATGGGCATCAAGTACGAGGCGACTCGACTCTTGGTGCACAAATCGGCCTGGCAAATCGACCAAGGTGGACGCAACTCACTCGTTGCGTCCTACAGCAAGGCCTTCGGCGCAGACAGCGCCATGCAGGTAGCCACCGACGCGGTGCAGGTCTTTGGCGGCAACGGGTACATCACCGAGTACCCCGTCGAGAAGCTGATGCGCGACGCCAAGATCCTTCAGATCTACGAGGGCACTTCTCAGATCCAACGGATGGTCATTGCCAAGAATCTCTTCGCGGGCGTCCGCTAGCTTCATCCTGGCGGCGGCGGTTGCCGCTTGGCTGAGCTCGGTGGCAAGCGCCGAGGTCGAGCCGCCGCCCCGGTTCGTCGGTACGGAGGTCGCAGCAGACGAGATCCTAGAAGTCATTTCGTCGGCGAGCTCACGTAGCTTCAAACCGGTGGGGCACAGCTCGGTCGTCCTGCGGATGCGAACCGTAGCTCGTGTCACCGCCGCCTTGAGAGTCCGAAGCCACGACCTTGAACGTGGCTATCAATACGAGATCGCCGCGTATCGCATCAGCCGGCTGCTCGCCCTGGACAACGTCCCGCCGGCGGTCTACCGCCGCGCGACCTGGAATGAGATCCGACAGCGTTTTCACGAGGACATGCTCGACCGTCGCGGGTCGGTCCGGCGTGCCGTACTGTGGGACGACGACGGCTCGGCTCCCGGCGCCGCGGTCTACTGGGTCAAGGGCCTGAGGTCGGTTGGTCTCGAAAAGAAGGCACGGTGGCAGAGCTGGATCAAGGATGGGGAGATCCCACAGGGTAAGGCGGCACTGGCCCGCGACCTCTCGACGATGGTCGTGTTCGACTTCCTGATCGGGAACTGGGATCGGTTCAGTGGCGGCAATCTCCCGACCGACTCGAGCCAACAGCGGGCGTTTCTGCGTGACAACGATCGCTCATTTTCGACCCCATTGCTCGAGCGACGCTATGAGAATCTGCTCGGTGGACTGACCCGCACCGAGCGGTTCTCCAAAGATACGATTCACCACTTGGCGGCTCTCGATGAAGCGTCGATCCGAGCCGAGCTCGCCCGTGACCCGAGCCATGAGACGGACCCATTGTTGAACGCCGCACAAATCGCGGACGTCTTAGACCGCCGGGCTACGATTCTCTCGTACATCGCGGCGCTGATCGAGGAGCGGGGCGAGGACGACGTGCTCTTCTTCCCTTGAGTTATGCCCCGTGGTAGTGAGGTGACGTGGCGAAGCCCGACGTGATCAATGCGGACGAGATGGGGAACGTTTTGGGTTTACTCGTTCATGACCTCCGCAACCCCGCAGCGACGATCACCGCCAACGTGGATTTTCTGCAAGAGGTCGGACTCGTCGACACCGATTCGGTCGAAGCCTTGGAAGACGTAAAGCTCGCCGTCGGAGAGCTGCGCCGGGGCCTCGACATGCTTGCGTGGATCAGCCGTTGGTTCACGGGCCAGGTCCCGCTCGAAGCTGCCAATGGCGATGCTGGCGTGTTCTTGGAGCGACTAGAGCGGGCGGATACGCCGGTTCCGGTGACCGTCGAGATCGCCAAAGGCGATCACCTCTACGCGCAGGGCGCACAGGTTGCGGTCGAGGTCGTCGATCTCCTTCTCCACAACACGCGGGCCAACGTCGCTGACCCAAGCGCGACCATTCGCGTGTTCCAGCAAGGCGGTCACGTCGTGATCGAGGTTCAAGACGCGGGGGAGGCGATCGCTCCGCAGCTTCGGAAAATAGCGTTCACGCTCGAGGGACAGAACGCGTTGAAGGGTCGCTTGGACGGACGATACAGCCGGTTCGTCGGGCTCTTTGCTGCCGCCGTGGTGCTCGACGGCGTTGGTGGCACGATCGAGGCCGACGGTGAACGAGGCGCGGCAATCTTCAGGGTTTTTCTCCGTGAGGCGCGCCCGAGCCGCCGCCCCCCTTCGCCTTAGGCGTCGCTCGGAGGTCGTTCAGACGCTCGCGAATCCGCGCCTCGAAGCCGTGGTCCGTCGGACGATAGTATCTGCGGTCGATCAGCTCGTCGGGAAGGTACGTTTCCCCGGGGCTGAAGCCGCTATCGTCGTGCGGGTAGCGATAGCCTTCTCCGTAGCCCCATGACTTCATCGCCTCGGTGGGGGCGTTGCGGAGTTTGAGCGGCACGGCGAGCGCCCCGTGCTCGCGCACGTCCGCTTGGGCCATTTTCCAGGCCTTGTAGCTGGCATTGCTCTTCGGTGCGCTGGCGAGATACGTGCAGCACTGCGCGATCGGAAAAATGCCCTCAGGCATTCCAAGCCGCCGAAATGCTGCGTCCGCACTGACCGTGACCTCGAGCGCTCGCGGGTCGGCATTGCCGATGTCCTCGCTCGCAAAAATCAGCATCCGCCGAAGAACGAAGAGGGGGTCCTCGCCGGCCTCCAGCATGCGCATCAGCCAATAGACGGCCGCATCGGGGTCGCTCCCCCGCATCGATTTGATGAACGCGCTGATGACGTTGTAGTGCTCCTCGCCGGACTTGTCGTAGAGGAGTGTCTGGGTCGCGAGCGCTTCTTGAACGATCGCGACCGTGAGCGCCTCGACACCCGCCGACTGCGCAAAATCGCTAGCGAGCTCGAGTGCCGACAACGCCCGTCGGGCGTCGCCTCGCGCATTCTGCGAAATCGCCGCGAGCGCGTCGTCATCGACCGCGTGTGGGACATGGGCGATTCCGCGGGCGTCGTCTGCAAGTGCTCGTTCGAGTAGCTTGCGCAGGTCTTCGGCCTCGAGTGGTTTGAGGTCGAACACGCGCGCGCGGGACAGCAACGCGGAGTTGACTGCAAACGAAGGGTTCTCCGTCGTTGCGCCGATCAACGTGACGGTGCCGTTCTCGACGTGTGGGAGGAGGGCGTCCTGTTGGGCCTTGTTGAACCGGTGAATCTCGTCGACGAAGAGAATCGTCTTCTTGCCGTAGTAGTTCTTCTGCTCTTTGGCGGCGGCAATGATCTTCCGAAGCTCGGGTACCCCACCAAGCACCGCGCTGAACGGCACGAAAATCGAGTTCGTCTCGTTTGCGATGACGTGTGCGAGCGTGGTCTTTCCGGTGCCGGGCGGCCCCCAGAGGATCATCGAGGGAATACGGTCGGCGCGGATCGCGCGGGCCAGGATGTGTCCGTCTCCGAGCAGGTGCGCTTGCCCCACCACGTCTTCGATCCGGTTGGGTCGCATCCGATCGGCGAGCGGGGAGCTGCTTTCGGCTTGTCGCTCAAAGAGGTCCACA
>CALJYC010000247.1 GCA_937984275.1 uncultured bacterium
TAGTGCGCGGATCTTTTTGCCTGTGGTCGGCTTACGTCCTCGTCGCTCCGCTGCGAGGCACATGAGTGCCTCTCACTGCGCTCCTGCGGGCGCGCTCGACCACAGGCAAAAATCTCTCGCGCACTAGTTTTTGATGCGCACGAGCCTCTTAGGGCTCTCGGATCGTAAGGGTGGATTCGCGGAAGGTGTTGGTCCCGGGCTCGTGGACCCATAAGCGCCGCTCGGCGACCTCGCCGTTTATGACGCTCACCACGATGTAGGCGCAGGGCCACATCAGCTGTCCCTCGTTCGCAAACGTCGCGGCATCTTCGTCGGAGAAGTACGCCCCCGCGTCACAGTGCGAGTGATAGATGACCTTCACCGGCCTGCCGTCGTTCTGCCCCCGCTCGAACGTCCGCGCCGCGCGTAACTCGTTGATCTTGAAATAAGTGTTCGACGTTCGCGGAAATGTCACCGGATCGAGCCGGTGGTACTTGTCCGCCTCGTTCTCCTCACGCTGAAGCGCGTCGAGAAGGGCGGGCTGGTCCGCAGGGCCGAAGACGAACCCGCAGCTCTCGCTCGGATAGCCTTCGAGCGCATGCTGCTCGATCTCGTCCATCACTGACTTGTCGATCTCGAGGTCACCGGAAATCCACGGCAACGCGTCACCACTCATAGTGTTTCTCCCACTTCATCGGTGCGAAGTACCGGTCGCCCCGGTCACACGCGATGGCCACGACGCAAGTCGCGTCGGCGCGTTTGGCGACCTCCAACGCTCCAGCGACGTTCGCACCTGTCGAGTGCCCGACGTGCAAACCTTCTTGCTCAGCCAATCGGTCGGACATGTCCCAGCCGGCATCGGTGCCTACCGGTAGAATCTCATCGGGAAGCTTCGGGTCGTAAATCTCCGGCACGAGCGAGCTCGCCATGTGCTTGAGCCCCTCGAGCCCGTGAAGCGCCTCAGCCGGCTCGACCGCGATGCACTCAATCTTTCGGGAGTGCTCCCTGAAGCGCCGCGTCGTGCCCATGCACGTCCCGCTGGTTCCGAGCCCCGCTACGAAGTGCGTGATTTCGTCGCCGACCTGCTCGAGGATTTCGGTGCCGGTGCCGAGATAGTGCGCGCGCGGGTTCGAGGGGTTCGAATACTGGTCCGGGTAGAAGTACCGGTCCGGGTTCTCCGCGACCATCTTGCGCACCTTCACAATCGCGCCGTCCGAGCCCTCCATCGGGTCGCTGTAGATGATCTCGGTCCCGAACGCCTCCGTGATGTCCTTGCGCGCTTGCGACACGTTCGAGGGCATGACCAGGTGGATGCGATACCCCATCGCAGCCCCGAACAAGCTGTACGCCACCCCGGTATTGCCGCTCGTCGCATCGATGAGAATCTTATCGTTCGTGAGCCGGCCATCTTCGATGGCGTCGAGCATCATCTGACGGGCAGGGCGGTCTTTGACCGAGCCGCCCGGGTTCGCGTACTCGAGCTTGAGATAGATCTTCGTCCCGGGCGCGTCCTTCTCGAGCGTGCGCAACCGTACCATCGGGGTGTGGCCCACCGCTTCGACGATCGAGTCCATCTTTCGAAAACGCATCACCCCTCAGACCTCGGTGCTCAACGTCAGCTCGGGCGATAGCTCGCGCGCATCGGCAATTCCGAGAACCGCTTTGAGGTGCTCGACCGCCGAAAAGGCGCCCATGATCGCAGCCGCTGGCTCCCGAAGCGCTGGCGACCCTGCGAACCGCATCACGTCACTTGCGTCCGGAGCGCGGAGCTCCGCGCCGGCGTCGTCCACAAAACAGCCCGCCCGTTCTAGATACTCCGCCGCCACAGCAGTTGCGTCCGCATCGCCTTCTGCTCCACGGCGAAAACCGACCTCGAGCAGGCGCTCCTGGCCTGCCTCGCCGATTTCACCGAGGAGGAGCTGACGCGCGTAACGACGCCGTGCTGCGGCGTCGAGACTCAACGCGACGCCCCGCCCGCGATGGCCGGAACGATGCTCAGGGTGTCGCCCTCTTTGAGCGCCGTCTCGAGGTTGTCGAGAAAGCGAATGTCCTCGTCGTTCGCGTAGATGTTCACGAAGCGACGCACGCCCTTTTCATCACACAGGCGGTCCTTCATGCCCGGATGATTGGCCTCGAGGTTTTCGATCACCTCGGCCACCGTTCCACCGTCGGCGGGGACTTCGTCGGCTCCACCGGTGAGGGTTCGGAGTGGGGTTGGAATGCGTACCGTAACAGCCATGTTCGTTCCTTTCTGAGTCCTAACAGATGCGGGGTTGGATCAGGCGGCGCAAGCCGCCGTGTAACGCTCCATGCGCAGGTCCTGAATCTGTCCGGCGCACAACGGACAATCGCCTCGGCGACGCACAAACGTCTTTCGAAGCGCGCCCTTGAGTGCGTCATAGTGCCAAAGCTCGCCAGCTGGGCGATCGCCCCTCAGCAAGCGATAAGCCAGAGCCGCCTCGAGCCCCCCGAGCACGCCGACGACCGGGCCGACGACCCCTGCCTCGGCGCAGGTCTCGATCTGGCCCCGAGGGATGTCCTCGAAGAGGCAACGAAGACAGGCGGAGTCGGGAAGGGCGCAGAAGGCCCAACCGGCCCAGCGAACCGCGCCCGCCTGAATGGCCGGTATGCCCGCGAGGCCCGCCGCATCGGCGACTAGAAATTTCGTCGCGAGGTTGTCGGCTCCCTCGACGACCATCGTATGGTCCGACAAGAGGTCCATTGCCGTGCCTGGCACGAAGCGGCCTTCGACCGCACGCACCGAAAGGCCCGGCGATAACTCGCGAACCACGCGCTCCGCACACTCGATCTTCGACTTGCCGACGTCGTCGTCGCAGTAGAGCGTCTGGCGGTGCAGGTTGCTTTCGTCGACTATGTCATCATCGATGACGGTGATGTGCTCGACGCCGCTCGTGGCGAGCAGCCGGAGCAAGGGAGACCCGAGGCCCCCGGCGCCAACGACTAGAACGCGATGCGCGGCACTCATGGGAAGTACTCCCCCAAGCTGAAGTAGCGCTCCCCGGTGTCGCAGAGCACGGTCACCACCGTCTTGTCAGGCCCAAGCTGCTTGGCCACCTCGACCGCGGCCCAAACGTTCGCCCCGGCGCTGATTCCAAGCAGCAACCCCTCTTGCTTTGCGAGTGCGAGCTTGGTCTCCCACGCGTCACGGTCGCTAACGCCGATGATGTCGTCGACCGTGTTGCGGTGAAAATTCTCCGGTACGAAGCCCGCGTTGAGCCCTTGAATCTTGGTCGGTCCCGCCGGGCCGCCGGCGAGAACCGGGCTGGCGGCAGGCTCGACCGCAATCACGCGTGTTGCGGGATTGCGCGCCTTGAGTGCCTCGCCGACACCGCTGACCGTTCCTCCGGTGCCAACCGCGGCCACGAAAGCATCGACCGTCTGCCCCTCGAAGGCATGTAGCAACTCCGTCGCGGTCGTTCTCGTGTGGACCCCCGGATTCGCCGGATTCGAAAACTGCTCGGGCATGAACGCGCCGCGCTCTTCGACGACTCGTCGCGCGGCCTCGATCGCGCCTTCCATCGAACGGTCCGGCTCGGTGAGGAGGATCTCGACCCCATATGCTTCGAGCAGCGCGCGTCGTTCGAGCGACATACTCGCGGGCATCGTGAGCACGAGCTTGTAGCCCTTGCGCGCGCACACCAACGCTAGCCCGATGCCGGTGTTGCCACTGGTAGGCTCGACGATCGCGTCGCCTGGCATCAACCGCCCCTGCGCTTCAGCCGCTTCGATCATGGCCAGACAAATGCGGTCTTTCACCGAGCCCCCAGGGTTGAGATGCTCGCACTTGCCCCAGATCGTCGCGCCGCCTTCGGGTGAGAGCTTGCGCAAGCGAACGCATGGCGTTTCGCCAATGAGATCGAGAACGCTATCGACAACGGGTGCGGACATCAGATCGAATATACGTAACGTCGAGGAGGCGCGCGACGAACTCCGTGCGCGTCGCCCCGATCACAAAGCTCTTGGATCGTAACCGCGTCGAAGCACGCCTCGATATTCTCGGAAAGCTCCGAGAATACGCTTTGCGTCACGACCCGGCTGGTCTCGTCCGCATCGCCGCTCCCATCGGCGCCAGCCAGGACGACGGGCCCCTCGAGCGCGCGCACGATATCACCCAGCCGGATGTCATCCGGGTCCATGGCAAGGGCGTAGCCGCCGCGCGGGCCGCGCTTGGAAGTCACCAACCCCGCCCGCTTGAGGTCTTGGAAAATCTGCTCGAGGAACCGCGGAGGAATCGCCTGTCGCCGCGAAATGTCCTTGATCTGTGTGGCCTTGCCACCGCTATGAAAAGCGATGTCGAAGATGGCGCGAACGCCATATCGGCCCTTGTTTGAGAGCTTCACGGTGTGAGATCTATGGTTTCCCACATCGGAATTGTCAAGAATGACCCCCGGAAAGCGACTTTGGCGCCACGGGGCGACGCTATTCGGCGGGTGCGAGGGGGACGCCGGCGGCGGAGAGCGCGGCACGTTCGGCCTCCGAAACGCTCGGCAGCCCTTCGCCGACGTGTAGCGCAGCCCGTTCGAGGATGGCCTCGCACAGGGCGCCAAACTCGTAGCCGGCCCCCGCGGCGATCTTCGGCAACAACGACGTGGGGGTCATCCCGGGGAGGGTGTTGACCTCGAGCACGTACTCGTTCTCATCCGAGGTCACCAGCAAGTCGACCCGGGTCGCTCCCGTCGCGCCGACGGCGTGCACCGCGCGCTCCGCGAGATTCAGCACGCCCTGGTAGCGGGTCGGTGAGAGCCGCGCCGGGAAGTGATATTCGCTTTGGCCTTTTTGGTACTTCGACTTGTAGTCATAGAAGCCGCCCTTGGGCTCGATCTCGATCGCGCCGAGCGCGTTGCCGTCGAGCAGGCCGACCGCCACCTCGCGGCCGCGAATCAAGCGCTCCACCAGGATCCACTCATCGAAGCGCGCGGCATCTTCGAAGCGTTGCTTCAGCTCTGCGAGGTTCTTGGCCGCTCCCGCACCCACGCTCGAGCCGCCGCTCCGTGGTTTGACGAAGCTCGGGAAGCCAAACGAGCTATGAATCTGCTCCAGGCGATCGAGGTCCCCGCTGCGCGCGACATAATAGGAGGGCGTCGGCACGTTGTAGAGGCGGAAAAGCTCCTTGCTCTTGAGCTTATCCATCGCCAGGGCGCTCGGGAGGACGCCCGACCCGGTGTAGGGGATACCCATCGTTTCGAGCATGCCCTGGATACAGCCGTCTTCTCCGTAGGTGCCGTGTAGGGCGATGACGGCGACGTCGATGGTCGTCTGTCGCAACACTCGATCGATGTCCCCGTCGACGAACACCTTCTGCACGCGGTACCCAAGAGCCTGGAGAGCCTCGAACATGGCTTCACCGGTCTTCAGGGAGATCTCGCGCTCCGCGCTCACGCCCCCGAGCAGTATGCCGATCTCTTTATCCTTCATTCGAATCTCCTCGACACGCTGCCTATGCGAAGAGCGGGCCAACGCCACTTCATCTCAAAAACGCCGCGAGCGGTTCCTGAGCTCGTGTCCCGCGTGCCACAGCCGCGACGCCCGTCTGACACGAAACGCCCCTGCCCATGCCTTTTCGGCTGTAACAGCGGCGATCGGCCAGAGCCAATTACCCGCAGACCGGCCGTATGGGCCTGCCCCTGGTCAAAGTCAAATCCACAGGGATTAAGGGAACTGAGATGGTGTCCAGCGCGGAAGGCCGGCTGAAAAATGGGAGATTTTCGTCTTTCGGAGACCGTTTCGTTGCTTCGAGGCGGGGTGGATGGTACCGAAGAGTGAAGAGGGGGTCTCAGGACCCACGAACTTATTCAACAACCGCTTTTGTCCGGTCGGAGTGCGAACGAGCATGGCTGATAGCCCTTGGGGCCCCGGGACAATGCGCGGGTGGAGCGTATCAACGCTCCCCGTCGCTGCGTCTCAACTGCCATCCGATATCGCCCGCCGGGAAAACAGGAACCAAGACAACAATGACATTCACGGAAGCAGCCGTGGAGGTTCTCCGCTCCGTCGGAAAGCCCCTCCACTACAAGAAAATCACCGAAATCGCGATTGAACGAAATCTTCTATCGCACGTAGGGAAAACCCCAGAAACCACCATGAGCTCGAGGCTCGCCACCATGGTCAAAAAGGACCGCGGCGACGCTCCGATTACCAAGGTCAAACCAGGTGTCTTCGCCCTGCGGGAGTTCCCCGAGGATGCGGTGGAAGCTTCGGATGGCGCCTCGCCGCAAAGCGATGCCCCCGAGGCGTCCGAGCCGGAAGCTGCCTCCGAAGAGGCCGCGGCCCCCGAGGAAACCGCTGAGGCGGCGGCCTCCGACGAAGGGGCTGATGAGGAGACGAGCATTGTGGCCCAAGAGCTGCCAGGTGCTGATGTTTTCCCCGAAGAGGACGATGACGACGACTTAATTCTCGCCAACCTCGACGACGACTCCCGCGAGGGCCGAAAGCCCCGTAAACGCCGGCCCCGGCGCCGTCGTGACCGGGACGCCGAAGGCGGATCGAGCGCGGAGGCTCGGCCAGAGCGTGAACGCCGCCCGGCCTCCCGCAGCCGGCCTCGAAGAGCGCCCGAAGCCCCCGCCGCGCGTGCGGCCGAGGCAGGTGAGCCGGTCGGACGGGACCTATCTGATGCCATCGAGACCGCCCTTCGTGGCCGTAGCCGCCAGCCGAGGAGCCTCGTCCAGGTCGCCGAAGCACTCATCGACACAGGCCGGCTCGCCGGGACCCCAGCGCTCTTGGCCCCGACCCTGGGTGCGGCCATCCGGGGCGACAACGCCAAGCGGCGGGCGGCAGGCGGGCGCCCGAGGTTTCGAGAAGGGGACAGCCTCGTCTCACTGATGGAGTGGGACCTGCCGAGCGACGCCGTCAACGCCGAGCGCGATGCGGTGCGGGCGGCAGACCGGCAGCGGGAGAGCGTCCGCCGGGCATTCATCAGGCGGTTGCGTGACCTGCCCGATGGCGCGTTGCTCGAGCTTCTCGCCACATGGCTCAACGCAGTTGGTGTTCAGTCGCTTCGTGCGGTCCGGGCCGACGCAGGGGACTTCAGTCTTGCGGGCACGCTCCGCCGAGGCCCAGAAGAAACGCCGTTGGCCATCACGATCTACCGCGGCAAGCAACCGATCAACAACGACGCCATCGTGGCGTTGCGCGGCGGGCTTCACCATTTCGATCATGCACGCATGGGCTGGGTGGTCACCCTCGGACAGGTGCGTGATGGCACCATCGTCGAAGCACACGCCGAAGGCGCCGCACCCTGCGCGCTCTTCGACGGCGACGCGCTCGCCGCATCGATGGAAGAGGTCGGTGTCGGCATCCACCGAGCCTCGCTTCCGTTGGCGGTGCTCGATGTAGAGCTCCTCGACTCCCTCCGCGGTGGCTTGGCGCGCAGCAGCTCCACCTCTGCGCGGAGCACCTCGACCGCTAGCGCCGATGACAACGCGGAGTCCGACGGCAACAAACGCCGCCGGAGCCGGCGCCGGGGCAGCCGCCGACGCGGTGGCCGCGACGAGGCGGGCGAGGAGAGCACCAAGGACGAATTGGCAGCCGCCGGTGAGGTGGCTGAGGCCGCCGAGAGCACGAAGAGCGAGCCCGAAGAAATCGAAAACAAGTCGGAATCCGCGCCGGAACCCACTGAAGACACAGAGAAAAAGTCTGCAGAGCCCGCTCCGGCCCCTGAAGCGGAAGCCGACCAACTGTAGCCAAATTGACACACCTTGCGCCACCTGCGGGTGGCGCAAGGTATGCGCATGCCCTACCGTCCCCGCCTCTTGATGGTTATCAGGGGTACGGCATGCGAATCGCATTATTGCTCATCGGCGTTGTTTTTATCAGCGCGTGGCACTCGCGCTCCGAGGCGGGCCCCTCGTTCAACGAAGTTGTGCCTGCGCCTGCCGCTCAGGGCATCGACTATCGCAACGTCGTCGGTGATCACCCTACATCCCTCGCGCTCGCGCGCGCCATCGATGCTCGACTGATCGTTCGCGAGAACCGCCAGGGTGAGCCCATCCACGTGCAGCACTGCCGGGTAAGCGAGGGCGGTTGTCGCGCGCGGATCGCGACGCTGTCGCGGTTGATCACCGAAGCGAGCAACCGTGCAGGAGTCGACCCATTTCTCACAGCCGGGATCGCCCTCCGAGAGTCCGGGCTCAATCCGCTCGCCGTGAGCCCAGTTGGCGCGCGGGGTGTGGTTCAACTGAACCCGAAGTTCCGCGGCAAGACCGTGCCGTTCGTCTACAACGAACGGTACCGTGAGGAGTGCAGCCGCCGCCCCGGGGCATGTCAGCGAGAGGTGCTCGAGGCCGGCCTCGGACTGTACGACTGGGCGGTCACCCGTTGTGGAGGGGACGTCCAAAAGGGACTGGCCTGGTACAATTCCGGACGCTGCGACAAACAGAACGGCTACGCGTCCTCAGTCCTCCGGGAGCGCCGCCGGCTCCTCCGGCTTGCCAAGGAGACCGACCCCGGCCTCCAGGCCGTTTTCGCCAACTAAGCGCCCGATTTCTGCGAAACGATCAGCCGTTCAAAGGCGTGCCCGACCGCCTCGGCGACCCGCTCGACAACAGTCGTATCGTTGGATGGGTCGCTGGTGCACAAGACCCCGACCATTCGCGACCCGATCATCACGGGGACGATGACGATCTCGCGGCTGTGGCTCCCAAAGGCAGCCCGAAAGAGGTGATCGGCGGCAGTCTGTCCATACGCCCCTCGGAAGAGACGCCCGGTGTGAAGAACCTCATTGAGAATCGACGGGTTGCTCGCTGGCACCCACAGGCTTCTGATTCCCGCACTCGTCACATCTTCACCGGCGCCGTCCCATCCGCGGAACACACCCTTACGAAGCGCCAGGAACGCGGCGCCTCGTGCGGCAGCCAGGCACGCATGACATGCGACGCGCACGACGTCGTCGCGCGAGGTGACGCGGCCGAGCTCATCGAGGTGGGCATCGATGGCGGAGTCGGACACCCTTCGCGGTTGCACTGTGTCGGCGGGAGCTGATGCAGGTGGTGCGGTAGCGGGACGCGAGACGATCGGCAACGGGATGTGACTCGACTTCGGAGTCAACGAAACTTCGCGTTCGGTGGTCGAACGGTTCCAGGCACGATCCCAAACTGGGCTTGCCGTCGAGGCGAGCTCGGAGAGCGAGGGGTCAGAGGCCGACATCGTCTGATCTGTACCGATTTCAGGCTTTTCCTCAACGAGCGGGACCACCCCGCTCGGCGTGCGCGGGCGGGCCAAGGCCACCGGATCGGTGACGGCGGCGGGGCGTTCCGGTGGATAGGCGCGATCGATCGACGCCACCAGATCGGAGAGCTTCGCGGCGGTTGGCAAGATGCTGCCGCCGAGCGCCTGGCTGAGCTTGGCTACCGCACGGTCGTCGGTTGGATCGGCCATCGCAACGATCGCGCCCGCGGGGCTCGGCCGTAGCGGCATCGCACAAAGCTCGTGCGCGTCGGCTCCCGGCAAACGGCGCACGAGATTCTCGTCGGCGCGAGCCAGCTCTTGAGCTTGGAGCATTGGGCCGAAGCCGAGGGAAACGAAGAAGCCCGCCAGTGCGCGCTCGTCGAGGCCAGCGGCGACGAGGTTCTGAACGATCCGGCCCGAGGGCAAGAGTGGGTCACCCTTGTCGCCGGCGTGCGCCTGGGCCTCGGTCACGAGTCCGGCGTCGACGAGCTGTTCGACCAATCGCCCTGCCATACCCAATCCCTAACCAGCGTCCCCTCGAGCGGCAAGCCCGCGAGCCCCGCGTGCCATGAGCGCGTGAGACTGATAGCATCGGGCTTCGATGGCTCGAATCCTGCACATCGAGGACGATCCTAACAATCGGCGCCTCGTGCAGAAGCTGCTCGGGGCGGTCGGGCACGAGGTGATCGAGGCGGAGGGGGGTGTCGAAGGCATCCAGCTTGCTCGAGACACCCTACCGGATCTCGTCCTGGTCGACATCAACATTCCTGACCTCGACGGATACGAGGTCACCTTGAGGCTTCGAGGGATTCCCGCGCTCCAAGCAGTCCCCATCGTGGCGATTACGGCCGAGGGAGACAGGGACTCCACACTAGCCGTGGGATGCGACGGTTTCATCGCCAAGCCGATCGACGCGGCGCACTTCGCAGAAACCATCGCGCAATTCCTTGGAGGGCATCGCGAGTGGGCCGACGACGGCAGCGATCAATTGCTGCGAGAGCGCACCCAGAAAATCGTGGAGCGTCTCGAAAAGAAAATTGTCGAGCTCTACGAAACCAATCAACGACTCGAGGACATCGCGCGGTTACGCCGCGAGTTCATGCAGAACGTGAGTCACGAGCTCGCCACACCGATGACGCCCGTCGTCGGTTACCTGCGCCTGTTGCTCAATGAGGAGCTTGGGCCATTGACCGATCTGCAACGCAAGTGCTTGGGCTCGATCGAGACATCGACGCAACGGCTTCGTTCGGTCGTCGACACTCTGCTCGACGTCAGCTCCCTCGAGACCGGGCGCATGCACTACTACACGCGCCCGTACGACTTTCGAGAAGTTGCAACCAAAGCACGCGATGAAATTCGCCCAAAGCTCGACGAGCGCGACGTGACGCTCGTTGAGCGCGTTCCCGAGGAACCGATGCCGGCGCAAGGCGATCCGGACAAGCTTCTCCGCGCGATGGTGCACGTGCTCGACAACGCGTCGAAGTTCACACCGACGGGCGGCGAGGTTGCCGTCGAGGTCCGCCCCGAAGGCGAGGAGCACCTGCTGTTTGGGGTTGCGGACAGCGGCCCCGGGGTTCGACCCGAGCACATCGCCCGCATCATGGAGCCCTTCTATCAAGTCGATGGCTCGGTGACCCGCGATCACGGCGGCGTCGGCTTGGGGCTGGCGTTCGCGAGAAGGGTCACCGAGGCGCTCGGTGGCGGGATCGAGATTTCGAGCCCGCCCGCTGGGGAGGTCGCCGAGCAGCACCTCTCCGGGACCCTCGTCGAGCTCCGGGTGGGTCGGTTGCCGCAACGCCCCGAGAACCAGTCGAAGTGATCTATCTCGACCACCACGCAGCGGCGCCGGCCCCCGAAACGGTCCGGCGCGCGATGCAAGAAGCGGCAACGGTGGCCTGGGCCAATCCGTCGAGCACACACGCCGCGGGCCGCGCCTCGCGACGCCTACTCGAAGCCGCCCGCGACGATGTTGCTAAATCGATCGGGGCAACTGCCGCGGACGTCGTACTGACCGGCGGGGGCACGGAGGCCTGCAACCTCGGAATCCGTGGGCTCGCCGCGGGGCGTGTTCGGGTCGTGACGAGCCAAGTCGAACACCCAGCCGTGGCACAAAGCGTAGGGCGGCTGGGAACCGAAGGGCGCGAGGTCATCGCGCTCAGCGTCGTCGAAGGCCAACCACCAAGCCCCGCGCAATTGGCGCCACACCTCGGCCCGGACACGCTCGTCGCCGTCCAGTGGGTGAACCACGAGACGGGCACCGTGTTTCCAATCCACGAGTACGCGCAGGCTTGCCGCCAGCACCAGGCCCACCTGTTCGTCGACGCAACTCAGGCGCTCGGTAAGGTACCCGTCGATGTTGGCGCGCTCGGGGCAGATGCTGTGGCCATCGCCGCACAGAAGATAGGAGGGCCCGCAGGGGCCGGCGCCTGTTGGGTGCGGCGGGGGCTGGAACTGCAGCCGCTGCTCGATGGCGGTTTGCAGGAGCGCGGACGGCGCCCCGGAACGCCAGACACCCTGAGCATGGTAGGCTTCGGCGCGGCGTGCCGCTCGATCGGGGATCGGCTCGCGGGGCAGCCGCGAGTGACCGAGCTCCGCGACCGCATCGAGGCGACGCTCGTTCAGCTGGGAGCCGTCCCCAATGGCCGCGCCCCTAGGACCGGGACAGTGTCGAACCTGAGCTTCCAAGGCTGGAAGGGCCCGCTCCTGGCCGCCGCACTCGATCTCGAGGGGGTTTGCCTTTCGACCGGGGCCGCGTGCTCATCCGGGCTACAGGAGCCTTCCGCCGTGATTCGGGCAATGTATCCGGATGAACAGTGGCGCGCTGGCTCCGCGGTTCGAATCAGTTTAGGTATCGAGACCACCGAGCGGGATATCGAAACGGCATCAGGGGCTTTTCGGCAAATCCTCGCCCGAGGCGGAGCCTAGAACCTCAAGCAGAATTTAACTCTCGGTATCAAAACTTGATCTGATTTGATGTTTTCGGATGTAGCAACCTGAAATTAGAGCGATAAATGAACAGTGGTTTTTGTCAATTCCGTTTTCCATTAAGTGTAACAACCCACGGTTGATTTGTTCAGTATGAGAATTCGATGTCCGAAGTGAAGCGAGTGCTGGTCGCAATGAGTGGCGGGGTGGACTCCTCGGTTGCTGCCGCGTTGTTGCGCGAAGCGGGGCACGACTTGATTGGAGTGACGCTCCATCTGTGGGACGCGGACGGCGAGCAACAGGTGGGCCGATGCTGCGCTCCCGAAGACCGCGACGACGCCCGACGCACCTGCGAGCACCTCGGCATCCCTCACTACGTCCTCGATGAACGAGAGGCGTTTCGCAAGAATGTCATCGACCCGTTCGTCGCCGAGTACCAGGCGGGGCGCACTCCGATCCCGTGCGTGAGCTGCAACCGCACGGTCAAGCTCACGTACTTGGCGGACGTGGCTCGCCGCTTCGACGCGACGCACATCGCGACCGGACACTACGCCCGCTTGGAACGAGCACCCCATGGTAAGCTCCGTCTGCTACGCGGCCGGGACGACGAGAAAGATCAAAGCTACTTCCTCTTTGGGTTGCCGCAGTCGACGCTCGAAACGCTCGTCTTCCCGCTCGGTGAGCTCACCAAGTCGGAGGTCCGCAAAGCCGGCAGGCGTCTGGGCGTCCCAAATGCGGACAAGCCGGAATCCATGGAGCTGTGTTTCGTGCCCGACGGCCGTGTCGGCGACTTCATCAACCGCGAGGGGACCCCCACGATCTCTGGCGACATCGTCGATCCCGCTGGAACCGTGCTGGGCCGTCACGAGGGCGTGGCCAACTTCACCCGCGGTCAGCGGCGCGGGCTCGGCCTTGGAGGGGGCGGCACCCGGTACGTCCTTCGGATCGTGCCCGATACGGCCGAGGTCGTCGTGGGTGACGAGTCCCAGCTCTACGACCGGCAGCTCATCGCGACCGACGCCCATTGGGTCGGAGGCCGCCCTGCAGACGCTTTGCGGGGCGAGGTTCGCATCCGATATCGGCATCGCGGCGCGCTCGCGGACGTTACGCCAACGGGCCACGGGTTCAAAGTGCGCTTCGATGAGCCTCAGCGTGCGATTACGCCTGGCCAGGCCGCAGTGGTATACCGTGGAGACGAGGTGATCGGTGGCGGCTTCATCGCATGAGCTCTGGGCGTTCGTCCTGTGCATGCTGCTCGCGGCAGGGTGCGCAAAGGGCAGCGGGGAGGGCGACGCGGTCGGCCAAGTCTGGGCGCCCGACTGCGGCCTCAATGGAGAGCCGTTCGATCTGAACCCGGACTTCTTCGCCATGCAACCGAGCGGCTCCGTCGAGATCATCGACATCGTCGTGCAGCGCGGCAGCGACCTCCAGAGTTTCACCGATGGCATCTCGGTCTTCATCCGCGACCCGCGGATGGTGAAGGAGAGCATGCTCGGCACGGACATTGAGTTCGGGGGGCTCGGGTCGGCGGTCGAGATGACGCTGTATCTCAACGCGACGTGTCCGGGATTCACGCGTATCCCCGTCGTCTATAGCGCGGTCTCGGGTACGATTCGGTTTGATGAGCTGTACGTGCCCTGGATGCACAACGACACCAAGGAGACCGTCGCGGTCTTCACCAACGTCGAGCTCGTCGACAACAAAGACCCCGATGAACGCCGCGCTGTGCTGGATGGCGACTTCCGCTTCTTGTTCGAACGGGGATTGCCAACCCAGTATTTTCAGTACTGATGCCCAGCAAGCACTTAGTGGAAGGCGACGTTCGCGCAGTCGGGCGTGGGGGCGATGCGGTAGTCGAGACCCCGAACGGAGTGGTGTTGGTGCCTGGGGCGCTGCCGGACGAACGCGTCGAGCTGACACTGACGTCGTCCAAACGAGGCGCCGCCCGAGGTCACCTGACACGTGTGTTGCGTGCGTCGGCGGAGCGCCGGGAGCCATCGTGCGCCGACGCGCTGCGCTGCGGGGGCTGCCCCTTGATGATCGCCAGCCCGGAGCTGCAACGCGACATCAAGCAGGGCTTCCTCCGAGAAGCATGCCGTGGGCTACCTGGCGCGGATGACACGGAGATCGAATGGGTCGACTCCGTCAGGAAGCTGGCGTACCGCCGCCGCGCACGTCTCGCGTGGCATCGCGACGCGATCGGGTACCGACAGCTCCATTCGAAGCGCGTCACCGACATCCGCGAGTGCATCGTATTGATGGAACCGCTGCGCGAGGGCTGGAGTGAGGTACGCAAGTGCCTCTCTTCGTCCCTGCGGGGCAGCGGAGATATTCAGCTTCAGCTGACCGGTGCCGACCGGGTCGTAGTCGACCTCCACGCCAACGACGACCAGGCGCCCGAGTTGTTCGAAGCGTGCGATGCGCTTAGCCATCGACCGGTCATTGCCGGAGTCACTCTCCGAACCAGCGACGCCGGACGTCCCGCCACATGGGGCGAATCCAATGTTGCGATCCGAACGGGAGAGGGCGACACCCTCGAAGGTCCGGCGGGTGCGTTTTCGCAAGCCAACGACGCCGTCAACGCGAGGCTCGTCGAGTCGGTTGTCGAGCTCGCCGAGCCAGCTGGATTGCGGGTACTCGAGCTTCACTGCGGGATCGGCAACTTCACCGTCGGACTGGCGGCGCAGGCCAAGACCCTGGTCGCCGTCGAACAGGATCCGCGGGCCGTTGAAGCGTGCCAAGGCAATTTGAAGCGCAGGGGTCTGCAAGCGCGTGTGGCAGTCGGCGATGCGAACCAACCGCCCAAGGGTCGCTACGAGGTGATCGTGCTCGACCCGCCACGGCAAGGCGCCAAAGCGCTGTTCGAACACGGCGATGTGCTCCCTGGTCCGAAGCGCGTGGTCTATGTGTCGTGCGACACCGCCACGCTGGCACGCGATCTTCGCCTCGCGACGGCGAAAGGCTATCGCGTCGACCGCCTCATCGGATTCGACATGTTTCCCCAGACGGCCCACTTGGAGTCGCTGGTCCGCCTCGTTCGCGCGTGACCGCGTGCGCTACGTTGCTCAGGCTCGGCGCCGGCGCTAGCGTGTGCCCGGATATGCGCTGCCCCTATTGTGGAACGCTGGAAAACCGAGTGATCGACTCGCGCCTTTCTCAGGCAGGAGAGGTCACCCGGCGACGCCGTGAATGCGAGCATTGCGGACGGCGCTACACCACCTACGAACGGGTGGAGCAGACGCTGCCACTCATCATCAAGAACGACGGCCGCCGCCAACCCTACGACCGCGCCAAGCTTCTTGCCGGCCTCCGGCGTGCGTGCGTCAAGCGCCCCGTTTCGGCCGAAGCGCTCGAGCGCTTCTTGCACCAGGTCGAGCGCTGGCTGGTCGACACCGGAGAGCAGGAGGTTCCTTCCCGCCGGCTTGGCGAGCACGTCTTGCACGAGCTCCGGGACTTGGACCCGGTCGCATACGTTCGTTTCGCAAGCGTCTACCGGGACTTTCAGGACGTTGGGGAGTTCCTCGACGAGCTCAGCAAACTCAAGGACTGACATGTGGTCGGACTTCGAACGCGGGGTGATGGGACGGGCAGTCGAAGAGGCCAAGCTCGGCCGTCCGAGCCCGAACCCCCGCGTCGGAGCCGCCATCGTTCGCGAGGGGAACGTCATCTCCGTCGGTCACCACGAGAGGGCCGGTGAGGCGCACGCGGAAGTCGATGCGATCCGAAATGCCGACGGCTCCATCGAAGGT
>CALJYC010000248.1 GCA_937984275.1 uncultured bacterium
GCGACCGAGACCCAAGAGGACGCTGCTCCCGCTGAGGCCCAAGAGGACGCCCCTGCCGAGTAGTCACCACTAGCGCCGGGCATGGCGCACTCACAGCGCGGCGGGTTCCAGACTCTGGTCTGGGGCCCGCTTCGCGTTTAACCGGTTGGCCTAACTCGCAATGCGTAATGGCCAGTGCTGGTCTTCGACACCGAGGCTCAAGTTAGCGAGGAACTGGCGGGCCTGGCGAATCGTAATCCGGTCGTGCGGGTCGCGCCGGAGGCAATGGGCGATCAATGTGCCGAGCTCTCGCGTCTCTGGGCACTCGAGCAGTGCTCGCACCGCGTCCGGGTCGCCGTCGTGCGTGATGTGCTGCGTGATCATCGCGGCTTCACCGTTGCCGTCGAACAATGTCTTCCCGGTGTAGGCTTCGAAGATCAAGCAGCCGAATGCATAGACGTCTGCGGGAATGGCTCGAGCGATGTCTCCGCCCCCCCAAATCTCGGGCGCTCCGTAGTTCGCCGTGCCGCACCCAGGCCGCAAATGTCGACCTGCAAGCCCAAAGTCGACGAGCACGGGCTGAGGTGGTTGACCCACGCCGGTGATGGCGTTCGCGTTGCACACGATGATGTTGGACGGCTTGACGTCGAGGTGACCGACGCCGGCGTGGTGCATCGCGTCGAGGCCGGCGCCTACGCCGAGAAGCAGGTCCCTTGCGCGTCCGAGTGAGAGGTCGCCCATCTCGAGCATTCGCTCGAGGCTTGGCCCTTCGACCAGTTCCATGACCAAGATCGGCTTGGGACGTGCGCCCGCATCGAACGTGACGAAGCGAGCGATGTTCGGATGCTCCGGAAGAGCGAGGAGCGCGCCCGCTTCCTCGCGAAACAGACGCAGGAACTCCTCCTCGGAGAGCGTGCGCGCGGCCGCGGCGGAGTAGTCAGGCACCTTCAATGCAAAGAGCGGGGCTGACTCATCCTGCCTTTCTTCCACGCGGCGCGCGACGAAGACGGAGCCGACTGCACCGGTCCCGACCGTTCGCACGAGATAGAACCCGCCGACGATTCGACTTGGCGGCGCCCACGCAGGCAAGGGCGCATCGGCCTCGAGCTCCATCGGCGCGATACTCGGTGCCCGCCTAGGGCCGTCGAGGGGAAGCGAGCACAGGTGCTGGAGCAACGTTCGTGTGAGCTCTGCAAACGCCCCGGGTAGATCGCGGTCGACCGCCTCGACCGCACTCGCAAACGCTTGATCGATTTCGGAGACCGACGTGCGGAGGGCGCGCTCGACCTCCAGTCCGATGGCCCAAATCGCGGCCGCCGATGCGGGAGACTCATCGCCGATGGAAGCGCCCAATCGCCTCCGAGATCCACTGACGAGTTGGGCCAAGCTCGCCACGCCTCGCTCGAGGGTGGCCAGTGGCGTGCCCGAAGAGCGCTCGGCGACTTCGGTGAGTGAGCTCGAAGCGCCCACCGAACGGAGCCCGCGCGCGAGAAGCGACAGGGCCTGGCGGAACGCTTCGATCCGAGCAGATCGCGCAACGGGAAGTTCGTTGCCGATCGCCTTCAGCGCGTCGGACGCAGCCACCAATCCATGGCCGTCTCGCTGCGCGGTTCGGGTCGCTTGCTGAAGCTTCGCGTACGCCCGCAGTGCGCATTCGATCTCGGGCACCATCGACGCCTCGGCCATCGTTTTCAGATCGTCGAGGTGGGATACATGTCTCGCGGCAGCGATCACGATGTCGGAGACGTCCGTGATCTCCTCTCGCACGAGGGCGTCGCAGGTGCGGGCGGTGGCAGCGCACAGTGTGCGACGGAGCGAGCTCTTGGGATCGTGCCGGACTCGATTGAGGAGGACCCGCTGCGTCAGCAACCGACGTTGGCGGACCAGTTCCTTCCGTGAGTCGACATGCGGCCCGTCCGCATCGACGAGATGCAGCATGGTCCGAAGCTGGCGGAGGCGTGTCGTGAATTGGGGAACCTGGCTCCCTTCCGGCAGCGGGTCGCCCTCTCGAATCACGAGCCAATTGGTGACCTGTTGAAAAAGATCTCCGAGCCGTTCGTCGTGCGCGCTCTGCGCGTCGTCGTCCTCGCCGACCAGCAACAGGTCGTTCACGGACGACGTCTCGAAGAGCGCCGAATCCAGATCGCGAAGCGCGAGAAATGCCGAAACGTCGGTGTCGGGGTCGCCCTGTACAGGACGCTCTAGAAGCTTGGCTTTGCGAGCTGCCGCCTCGAGGATCGGCCGGGCTTCGCGCGCTGCTTCATACGCTCCTTCGTTCGCGAACGTTTCGAGCGCGTCGGATATCATGTCGCGAAGCGCGGGTTCGCTCCGCGCTCGAGCTCCGTGGAGCTCCCCGGCCAGGGCCTTCATGAGAGCAGTGCGCCCAACATCTTCGCCGCCTCCCTGTGCGATCGCTTTTCGCAGATGGGCCTCCGCCGTCCTCGCGGCTTGTTCCGCAAAGCCGGGCCGGATTCGTTCGCGCCGCAGCTCGACCAGCGCCTCTGCCGTGTCCATGCCGCCGACGCGCATCAGTTGCTCGAGCAAAGACTCGACGGCAGCCGGGTGGCTTTCGGCCGCGCGCGGGAGCCCGGCGATCATCGCCGCGGCGATGCCGTGGTCCTGCTGAAACACGACCGAATCCAGCAGCTCACGGCACGCTCGGAGTCCTTCTTCAGGTTCGACCGCGATACTTGCCGCAAGCGATGCCGCCGCGCGCCGCCACTCCGTGACGGTGAACTCGGGGTCGAGGTGCCGCTGCATCTCTTGCCGGAAGACCGGCATCGACGAGGCGAGCAGGCCCCGTGCAGACGCCACGTGCCGCCAAACCAACGTTTCGCGGTCTGCCAACAGCCGGTCCCACGCCTCTCGGACGGCTTCTGTGCAAAAGACCCGGACGCCGGCGTCGTCACCCTCCGCAGCACGCCGGGCTGCTTCACGGGCCGCGCGTTCCAGCAACCGGGCAGCCAAGCGGCGGGACGGAAGGGAACCGGTCGCCGGTGAGCGAAGCCACTCGCGGCTCGAGTCTTGTCGGGAGATCAACGCCAGTGCGAGCGCGTCGACGTTGTTGACCGTGCCGATCGGCAAGCTCAGCGCGAGCGCGACGCGGGCTCGCATCGACCGGCCGCTCAGTGCGCGTTGCGATCCGAGGGCGAGCTGGGTGGCGACGGAGACAAACGTTGCCGCATCGCCTTTCCGAAGACGTTGAAGCACCATCCGCCCGAGCTGGCGTTTGACCGGGCTCGAGGGAAGTGCGGCAGCGACCTCGTACAGCGCTGCCGCGGCCGCCGGTCCGGATAGCCAGTCGAGCTTCTCGACGAAGCCACCTTCGACGGCGACCTCCAAGCTCCGCAGAAGTGCATCGGGATCGAGCCCTTCGAGCGGGACCGGCCGTCGCTCGTCCACGACCGCGCGCGCGAGGGTCGCCATACCCTGACGCCATGCGGCCTCCCGCTGCTCGGAGGAGGTCAGTCGGTGCAAGACCGTAAGGCCTTCGAGCCGTTCCCGAGTGGCAGCACGCATCCTTTCAGATTCTAGCCTGCCGATCGCCTCTCCGAAAGCGCGGTTGACAAGGATGCGCCAAACCTCTAGCCCCAAGTGGCGTGCTCCAACTTTCCTTCGAGTTTGCCGGCCAATCGCCGACGATCGCGGAGCGCGGCGTTTCCGAGCGTCGCGAGGATGATCTGGATCGCGCCTACGCCCGTGCCTCCAGCTGGAGCCGCGCTCTGGCGGAGCGCTTGGGGCAGCCTATCCGCCTCGTCGTGACCGACAATCGAAGCACCATGTTGGCGGCCCGACCCAAAGGAGGGCGGCTCGAGGTTCGCCTCCACCACATGTTCCTCACCGCCGACGAGAACATCCTCGACGCCGTGGGGGACTACTTGACCGACAGCGATAGCCGGGCGGCCGGCGTCATCGACCGCTTTGTGGAACAGAATCGCGCCCGCTTCGTCGCCGCTGGGCCCCCCCAAGAGGCGCTGCGCTCCGAGGGGCGCCATCATGACCTGCGAGCGATCGCGGACGACTTGGCGCGGCGGCATTTCGGCGGCGAGGTCGATGTCCGCATCACCTGGGGCAAGCGGGTTCAACCGAAGCGCCGACAGCGCTCTCTGCAGCTGGGGACATATCTGCCCGAAGAGCACTTGATTCGGATTCATCCAGCGCTCGACCAGTCTTGGGTGCCAGGCTTCTTCGTCGAGGCCGTGGTGTTCCACGAGATGCTGCACCACGACATGCCGGCAGTCGTGCAGAACGGCCGCCGCCACTACCATACCCGCGCGTTTCGAACGCGGGAGCGGAGCTTCGAATACCACTCCGCGGCACAGCAATGGCAAAAAGAGAACCTATGGCGCTTGTTGCGAGGCCAGTGACTCGCCCCCCGTAAACCGATGGCACGACGACGTAAAATCCGGTCTTCGATTTCGATCCCGATCACCCTGGGCGCGATCACGGTTCTATTGAGCATAGCGCTTCTGATCGGCTGGTCATTCCTGCTCGGCCAGAAGATCACCCGCTCCGTGGACATTGCGGGCGACGTCTGGCTCCTGGTGCTGGGCGCCTTGTCGTTCGTCCTGATCATCGTCGTGTTGGTGTTGTTTGTGATTTCGCTCGCTCGCGGAATCATCGAAGTGCGCAAACAAGACACCTTCATCGATTCCGTTACCCACGAGCTCAAGAGTCCGCTCGCGTCACTGCAGTTATGCTTGGAGACGCTCGGGAGGGAAGGTCTCGAAGACGAGGCACGCAAGAAGCTGCGCCGGATGATGTTCGAAGACGTCGACCGTTTACGCGCATTCATCGACGACGTACTCGAAGCCAATCGTCTATCCTATGCAAGACCGGGCATGCAAAACCTCAGCGACGTGCCACTCTCGCAGTTCACCGAGCAGTGCGCAGAAGCCGTTCGCGCTCGGCACAAGCTCGAGTCCAACGAGGTGTTCGTCGACGTGGACCCGGACCTGGTCGTGACGACCGATCGCGCGGCACTCGAGATCGTGGTGAAGAACCTGATCGATAACGCGGCCAAGTACTCCGGGCGTCCGGCCCGAATCGAAGTCGTGGCGCGCAGGGAGTCGGACAAGAAGGTGCGCTTCGACGTGAGCGACAACGGGATCGGGATCGATCGGAAGAATCTGAAGCGGATTTTTCAGCGCTTCTATCGCGTGGAGGACCAAGAGGTTCGCCAGCGTCGCGGCACGGGTCTCGGGCTTTTCGTCGTCTCGGCGCTGGTGAAGCAGCTCGGCGGTAGCGTGCAAGCGCTTTCCGGTGGGCGAGGGCAGGGCACTACGATGCGCGTCGAGCTCCCTCTGGCCCATGCGGTGAGCGGATGATGGCTGACAACGATGCCCAGAGGCTCTTGATCGTGGAGGATGAAGATCATCTCGCCGCCGGTCTCAAGCTGAATCTCGAGCTCGAAGGCTATCGCGTCGACGTTGCCGCGAATGCCAAGGAGGCAGGCCAGCGCTTGCTCGACCCAAGCGGCTATGACGCGATCGTGTTGGACGTCATGTTACCCGACGTCAACGGCTTCGATCTCTGCAAGAAGTTCCGAGAGGCTGGCAACTTCGTACCGGTCATCATGCTGACCGCGCGCTCATCGCCCGAAGACCGCGTGCTCGGACTCGAAGCAGGCGCCGATGACTACATGGTCAAGCCGTTCGAGCTCGGAGAGCTGCTTGCCAGGGTGCGTTCGGTGCTGCGGCGCCAGCGATGGGAGCAAGTCTCCGGCAACAGCGTCAAGGCCACCACGCTGTCGTTCGGCGAGGCCCAGATCAACTTCGACACCCACGAGGTCACGGTGTCAGGGGAAGAGGTCCAGCTCACCCAGCTAGAGCTCGATCTCCTACGCTATTTCGCCGAGAACGCCGGCCGCGTCCTGAGCCGGACCGAGCTTCTCGAACGAGTTTGGAAGCTCCGCAATTACGGCAACACCCGCACGGTCGACAACTTCATCTCCCGACTCCGCCGCCGCTTCGAAGCAGATCCAAGCTCCCCCACTCACATCCTCTCCGTCCGGGGCGCCGGCTACAAGTTCATCGCTTAGCCAGACAAAAGGGGTCTGACCCCTTTTCGCCCTTTTTACATAACTATGACAAACGGGGGGTGAACGGTGACGGTGGTCTGGGGGTGGGTAGGATAGCCTCGGGGCATGGAACCGACGGTTTTCGAGGCCCAACGGCAACCCAGCTCCTCCAATCGATTAGAACAGTGGCGCAGAGCCTGGATCTTCGTGCTCTCCCATCTTGCGGTGCTCGGAGCGTTCTGGTCTGGGGTGACTTGGCAGGCGGTCGTGCTGTGCTTCGCGCTCTTGTTCGTGCGCTTGTGGGGTGTTACCGCGGGCTACCATCGCTACTTCTCTCACCGAACTTACAAGACCAGCCGCGCGTTCCAGTTTTTCCTCGCCGTGCTCGCGCAAAGCAGCTCGCAAAAGGGCGTGCTCTGGTGGGCCGCGCACCACCGCGTGCACCACAAGCGCTCCGACCAACCGGGGGACGTTCATTCGCCGATCCAGAACAGCTTTGCCTACGCGCACGTTGGTTGGATCTTCGATGACACCGAGGACACGCGTTGGGACAAGATTCGCGACTTTGCAAAGTATCCGGAGCTTCGTTGGCTCAACAAGTACTGGGCCGTCCCTCCGGCGGCCCTCGCCACCGCGTGCTTCCTGATCGCCGGTTGGCCCGGTCTGTTCATTGGGTTCTTTGGGAGCACCGTGCTGCTCTGGCACAACACGTTCCTGATCAACTCGCTCACCCACGTGTGGGGCTCGAAGCGATTCGACGCCAAGGACGAGAGCCGCAACAACATGCTGACGGCGCTGCTGACCCTCGGGGAGGGCTGGCACAACAACCACCACTACTACCAGTCCTCGTGCCGCCAGGGCTTCTACTGGTGGGAGGTCGATGTGACGTATTACACGCTCAAGATGTTGAGCTGGGTCGGTGTGGTGTGGGACATCCGCGAGGTCCCAGAACGCGTCCTCGAAGAGGGACGTCGCCGCGACAGGGCCCTGTCGACGACCGGGACGATCCGACCTGCGGTCCGGGCGAGAAACTAAGTCTGGAGGCCTAGGGCGAAGCGCGCTTTTCGCGGAGCTTCAAGAGGCCGAGCTACAGCCACCAACGTAGGATGTGCGCCCACCAGGGAGCAGGTCTCTCTTCAGGTTGCCAATTCCGTTCGCTGGTCTGCATTAGGGCCTCCGTAGGGCGGTGACGAACCCCGGTGGCGTGATTATACAGAGATTAGGCTCGTTTCGAAATTGTTTCGTGCTTTCCGTAAGCATTGAAAATCACAGGCTAATTCTCTAAGATTTCCGTTTCCTAGGAGTTCTACCATGCCTGAATTACGCGTAGTTTCGACCCCCTCGGGAGATGTTGACTCGCCGGCGCCGGCGTTGGTAGGCGCCCTTCGAGCCTATTTCGAAACAGGGGCAACAAAACCGCTCTCGTGGCGCCTTTCTCAGCTGGATGCGCTCGAGCACTTCCTCAAGGAGCGCGAGCAAGACATCCTCGACGCGCTTCGAGCTGACCTCGGCAAGCCGGCCGCGGAGGCGTTTGGCGCAGAGATCGGCCTCACCCTCTCGGAGATCCGACTCACTCGCAAGAAGCTCGCCTCGTGGATGAAGCCAGAGCGCGTCCGGACCTCGCTCCTTGCGATGCCGGGACGCAGCTACATTTACAGAGAGCCCCTCGGTGTAACGCTCATCATCGCGCCGTGGAACTATCCCTTCCAGCTCGTCGTGCTGCCTCTCATCGGCGCGATCGCGGCAGGCAATTGCGCTGTGGTCAAGCCCTCTGAGATCTCTTCGAATGTCTCAGCGTTGATCGCGAAGTGGCTTCCCAAGTACCTCGATAGGAGAGCCGTTCAGGTGGTGGAAGGCGGCGTGCCGGAGACGACCGCGTTGTTGCGAGAGAAGTGGGACTACATTTTGTACACCGGCAACGGCACAGTGGGCCGCATCGTCATGGAAGCGGCGGCCAAGCATCTCACACCTGTCACCCTCGAGCTCGGTGGCAAGAGCCCGTGCATCGTCGACGAGAGCGCCGACTTGGATGTGGCTGCCAAGCGAATCGTGTATGGGAAATTCTTCAACGCCGGCCAGACTTGCGTCGCTCCGGACTACGTGTTGGTCCACGACCACGTCCACGACGCGCTGATCAATCGGATGGTCTCGATGATTCGCGAGTTCTATGGCGACGACCCCAAGCAGAGCCCCGACTTCGCTCGCATCGTCAACGAACGGCATCACGCCCGTTTGACCCGTTTGCTCGGCAACACGGATGTCGTCACCGGCGGCGAAACCGATGTGTCCGACCGCTACATCGCGCCGACCATCTTGAAGAACGTCAAAGAAGACGACGCCGTGATGCAGGAGGAAATCTTCGGGCCGATTTTGCCGGTGATTTCGGTTTCGAGTGTCGAGTCGGCCATCGGGTTCGTCAACCGACACGAAAAGCCACTAGCGCTCTACGTGTTTGCGGGTGATGAGGCCGCGCAAGACCGTGTCCTCTCGGGCACCAGTGCGGGAGGGACGGTGCTCAACCACGTGTGGCTGCACCTTAGTGTGCCCGAGCTGCCGTTTGGCGGCGTGGGCGAGAGCGGGATGGGCGCCTATCACGGCCGCCAGTCATTCGAGACGTTCTCGCACCGGCGCTCGGTGTTGAAGAAGCCGACGCTCCCAGATCCCCCGATTCTGTTTCCGCCGTACTCCGCGCGGAAGCTGCATTGGCTCAAGAAGCTGTTCTAGGGCGCGCCCACGTAAAGCACGCGGCCTTCACCCTCGAGATGGCGCTTGAAATAGTAGGGGATCCGCAAGAGGTCTCGCCGGATTGCGGGGCGGATGATCGACACGAAGACACCGTCGCCGATGTCGACCAGTGCGCCGAACGAGACGAGCGTTCGACCTCCTTTGAACGGCCGGACCCGCATGAAGCCCCAGCCTGCGCGGATGTCGTGCTCCTGCGAGTGATCGACGCGGAACACTATCGAACGGCGATCCGGCTCGAGCGTCGTCTGGAATACGTACCGAACGTCGATGGGGCCCCATTGCTGACGCATGGCCAAGTCCGCTTCGTTCCCGGCCTGATGTTTGATGTCGCTTTGCGTCGCAAGAGGGATGAAGGCCTTGTATCTCGGCAGGTCCGCCAGGGCCTGCCATGCGAGGTCGACCGGCACGTCGATGATCTGCCAGCTCTGCCCGCCGATCAGCTTGAGTGAGCCTCGCTGTTCGTTTTTCTGCTTCACGACCAGCTCGCCCGCCATGAGCAGCTTCTTGTCCTCATCGGTGAGCGGTTCGTTGCTCGAAAAAGATCGGGAGGGAGCCGCAAACATGACGGCACAGACCAAGGCCAGAATGGTGGTCAAAATTGACCAACGGCTGCGATCTTGTCTATGTCTGACGTGGCTCATGCGTGCGTTCCTCGTGGTTCTGATGGTTGCCGGTGGTCTCGCGGCCGCGACTGCGAGAGCTATTCCCACTGACGATGCTGCCCCGACGGTCATTCAGAATATTTCCTTGAATATTACATCGGGCGCTGCGGCGGAGGTAGCCGGCGCAGGCGGGGACAGTCGCCTCCCCGCGTGGACGTCGATTTTGCCGCCACTTCTCGCGATTGCCCTCGCGTTGCTGTTTCGTCACGTCTTGCTTGCGTTGGTCCTAGGGGTATGGCTCGGCGCGTTCTTGATTACGGGGCTGTCACCGTTGGCTTCGTTCGCGCGCTTACTCGACACCTACATCGTCAACGCGATCGCCGATCGGGGGCACGCGTCGATTCTGGTGTTCAGCTTGTTGCTCGGCGGGATGCTCGGGTTGATGACGCAAAGTGGTGGTGCGAAAGGCCTCGCGTCTTGGGTGAGCACCGACGCAACGAGTCGTCGACGCGGACAGCTCACGACATGGTTCCTCGGGCTGCTCGTCTTCTTCGATGACTACGCCAACTCGCTGCTGGTCGGTTCATCGATGCGGCCGGTGACGGACCGTCTTCGTATCAGCCGGGAGAAGCTCGCGTTCCTCGTGGACGCCACCGCAGCGCCCGTGGCGAGCCTGGCACTGATCTCCTCTTGGATTGGCGTAGAGGTCGGCTACATCGGAGATCAGTTCACGCACCTCGGTATCGAACGGGACGCGTACCTGACGTTTATCGAGACGATTCCTTTTCGGTTCTATCCGATTCTCATGCTGGTCTTCGTGGCGTGGCTCGCGTTCCGCGGACGCGATTTTGGGCCGATGCTCCGCGCGGAGCGGCGTGCGCTCGAAGAAGGGCTTGTCTCGCGGCCCGGCTCCCAGCCCGCTTCGGACTTCCACGAAGAGTCGGTCCCGGCGGAGGTGCCGGGCCGCCCCATGAATGCCTTGGTTCCGGTTGTCGTGGTCGTCGTCGTTGCTGCGTTGGGGATCTACGTCGACGGGCGGCTCAAGGTGCTGTCTGCGGGAATGGAGCCATCGCTTCGCGCGATCGTGGGCGAGGCGAGCTCGAGCGCTGCGATCCTGTGGGCAACGGGAGCGGGCTGCCTCGCGGCCTTGGCCCTCTCGGTGGGGAGTGGCGCGTTGTCGTTCGGTAAATCGATCGACGCCTGGATGTCCGGCATGCGCTCGATGCTTTTCGCTGCGGTGATCCTCGTCTTGGCCTGGTCTCTCGGCGCCGTGTGTCGCGATCTCGACACCGCGGGATTTCTGATTGGGGCGGTGGGCGACTGGATCGCACCGGCTTGGATTCCCGCAACGGTCTTCGTCATGGCGGCGTTGGTCAGTTTCGCAACCGGTACGTCCTGGGGCACCATGGCGATCCTGTTTCCACTGGTCGTCCCGCTCGCGCATCAGATCGCGCCCGGGAACGAGACGATCCTATTGGGCACGGTGTCGTCGATATTGGCGGGGTCGGTCTGGGGCGATCACTGCTCGCCAATCTCCGACACGACCGTCCTCAGCTCGATGGCTACCAGTTGTGATCACATGGATCACGTCCGAACACAGTTGCCGTACGCGCTTCTCATTGGTGGCGTCAGCTTGCTTTGCGCGGAGCTCCCCGTCGCTGCCGGCTGGTACGGTCCGTGGGCGGGGTTGCTGGTCGGTGCGTGCGTGATGATTGGCGCGTTCGAGCTACTTAGCCGGCCGGTACGACGGTAGCTGTTCTGCAATGATTTCGCCGGACACGAGCTGGTCCCGAAGCCGACGCTTGAGCGTCTTCCCGCTGGCGCCTTGGGGAAGGGCTTCGACGAACGCGTAGCGCCGCGGGACTTTGTAAGGAGCCAGTCGTTCTCTCGCCCACTCGTCGAGCTCTTTCGCTGTGACGTTGGAGTCTCGAACGACCACCGCGACGATCTCTTCACCATAGTAATCATCGGGCTGTCCGACGACTGCAACGCCGTGAGCCGCGGGGTGATGAAGAAGGACGTCTTCGATTTCCGAGGGGTAGATGCTGGCACCGCCGCGCAGAATCAGATCCTTGCTACGATCGACGATCGTGAGCCGACCCTCGTCATCGAGAAAACCGATGTCGCCGGTATGCAGCCAGTCTCCGCGCATGACGTGGGCTGTAGCGAGCTTGTCGTCGAGGTACCCTGCCATGACGTTCTGTCCGCGAACCAGCACTTCCCCGTGCACACCAAGTGGCAGCTCTTCGCCGAAGTCATCCGCAATGCGCAGCGTGACGCCACCAACCGGTTTGCCTGACGAGCCGCGAACGGCGACGTCTGGGGGCGCGTTGATCGTCGTCAGGTTCGCTTCCGTGAGTCCGTATCCTTGACGGACCGGAGCCCCCAAGCGCTTCTCCGCTCGCAGCCTGACGTCTTCGAGCAGTGGTGCGCCTGCGCTCAAGCACCATCGCAGGGCGGGCGGGATCGGTTTGCCCTGCTGGTTGGCCCAGGCGACGAACATTGTGGGCACGGCCGGGAGCCAGGTGATCCGATGCGTCGTGCAGAGCTCCAGAGTCCGCGTCGGCGAAAACTTGGGGACGAAGACCGTGCGTGCGCCTGCAAAGAAGGGCGCGAGCAAGGTCGTGCGAATGCCGTAAGAGTGCGTGAGAGGGAGGGTGCCGAGGACCCGATCGTCTTCGGTGAGGCCCAGGGTCTGCTCCACGAGCGCTTTGGTATGCGCGCCCAGCGATTCGTGCGTAATACAGACTCCTTTGGCAGCTCCCGTCGTCCCCGAAGTGTAGAGAAGCATCGCAACCGAATCGGGCGCAGCACCCCACGGAGGTGCCTCCCCCGAGTTGCTCGCGATCGCCTCTTCGACCTGCAGAACTTTGGCGCGCGTTCCTGCCCGCACGCTGCTTTCGTGCGCGATCTCGGAACGGTCGACGTCCGCGAGAAGCGCTTTGCATCCCGCATGTTTCAGCCGGAATGCGATTTCGTGAGCCGTCGACATCACGGGGATCGGAAGCGTGGTACATCCCGCATAGACGGTCCCGAACCAAGCGGCGACGAAGTCGAGCCCGTTCGCTGTGCAAATCGCAACGCGGTCGCCGGGGCCTAGGCCCAGTGCGAGCAGATGCGCCGCGACACGAGACGCTTGGCGATCGAGCTCTCGGTAACTGAGAGCGAGATTACCGCGTCCGGAGTCGACGAGGGCGGTGCGTTCCGGGTCTCGCTGCGCCCAGCGATGCAGAAAGCTCCCGACGTTCGCATTCATGACCGGGAACCTAGCACGCGAGGCTGGCCTGGACGGCCGCTCCGAGCGCGTTACGCTTCGTCTCATGCCCAACGCAAGAGCGATTTGCATTCGTGAGCCCGGCGGACCAGAGGTGCTCGAGCTCGGCGAGATCGAGCTGCCAAACCCCGGGCCGTCGCAGGTCATGGTCGAGGTAGCAGCGGCCGGACTCAACCGCGCGGATTGCCTGCAGCGCCGTGGCTTCTATCCGGCGCCCCCTGGCGTGCCTGCAGATGTTCCCGGCCTCGAGTTTGCCGGTGTGATCGAGTCGATTGGTGAGTCCGTCAGCGGGTGGAATCCAGGTGACCGCGTGATGGGCATCGTGGGTGGCGGCTCCATGGCAACCCGCGTAGTGACCGAGAGCGCCGAGCTGATGCGGGTTCCGAAGAACCTCTCGCTAGAAGAGGCCGCGGCCGTTCCGGAGGTGTTCCTGACGGCGTACGACGCGATCGTGTTGCAAGGCGGGCTGCAGGCGGGCCAGACGGTTCTCCTTCACGCGGTCGCGAGCGGCGTGGGCACGGCCGGAATTCAGCTAGCGTCCGCGGTCGGCGCGACCTCGATCGGCACGTCGCGCACGGCCGACAAGCTCGCGCGATGCGCCGAGCTTGGTTTGACCCACGCCGTCCACGTCGCGGACGGCAACTTCGCAGACGGGGTCATGGCAGCGGCGCCCAAAGGCGTCGATGTCATCCTCGACACGATTGGCGCAGCGTACCTCGCACAAAACGTCAAGGTGATCGGCAAGAAGGGCCGCATCATCGTGATCGGTTTGATGGGCGGCGTGAAAGCCGAGCTCGCCCTCGGCGCAATGCTGGCAAAACGAGCGTCGATCCACGGATCCGTCCTCCGAAGCCGATCCGCCGCGGAGAAAGCCGAGCTGACCAGATCGTTCACGCAAGAGATGCTTGGACGCTTCGCCACCGGCGAGCTCAAGCCGATCATCGACGACGTGCTACCGATGACCGACGTCCAACCCGCCCACCAACGAATGGACGCCAACCAAACATTCGGCAAACTAGTCCTTCACTGGTAACCACCGGGGCACGGGGGAACACGACACGGTGCGGGAACTGCAATACCGGAGAACGGCGCGCGACGGGCGTGCTCGCGATCGGGCGCCCCGTCGCCACGGCTCCCCAAGTCCACATACGACTAGGCGCCGGCCCAATCACTGTGCTGCCCATCGCGAGCCGTTCTCCGGTGATCTAGTTCTTCGCTCAGAGCTTGAGGGCGCGTTTGACGTAGTTTGGTAGGGCGAAGACGGCTTGGTGGAGGTCTTCGTTGTAGGCCTTCGAGCCTTCGACGATGGCTTGTTGGCGTTCTGGATCCGGGCGTAGCGGTTCGCCGGTGTTGGAGCACCACGTCCAGCTCCAGGTTCCAGTGCCGTAGAGGGGCACGGGGCCCAGGTAGGGGTGGACCTCGGAGAACAGGTTGCGGAGCTTGTGCTGGATTTCGACGAAGATGTCCATCATCAGGAGGGGCGACTCGCTTTGCAACGCCATGACGCCGTCGTCGGCGAGCATTCGCTTGCACCCCGCGTAGAAGCTTTCGTCGAAGAGCACTGCGCCTGGGCCGACCGGGTCGGTCCCGTCGAGCAGGATGACGTCGTACTGGGCGTCGGTGCTCTCCTTCACGTACTCGATACCGTCGACGAAGCGGACGTCGAGGCGTGGGTCGTCCCATGCGGTTCCAATGCCGGGAAGGTACTGCTTCGAGGCATCGACTACCATCTCATCGATCTCGATCATCACGCATTGCTTCACATCGGGGTGTCGAAGAACCTCGCGGACGGTTCCACCGTCGCCGCCACCAATGACGAGGACGCGCTCGATGCTCGGAGCGGTTGTCAGCGCAGGTTGGGCGAGCATCTCGTGATAGAGGAACTCGTCGTACTCACTCGTCATGAAGACGTTGTCGATGATCAAAACCCGGCCGAAACCGACCGTGTCGATCACCTCGATCTTCTGGTACGGGCTCTGCGCGGAAAATAGGGTTTCCTTGGAGAGGAGGCCGAGCCGTGTGTGGTCGTGAAAGGTTTCGTCGTACCAAAGGCCCATGAGCTGTTCTCTAAATGCCTAACTGGAGTTGTTGGTCGCGCGCGGGGTCGAGCTCGAGGGGCTGATGTTGCTGTGCCAAGAGGAGCTCGGTGCCTTGGTGGCCGAGCGCGGCTTCCGCCGAGTTCCGCGCCAGCCGAGGGGAGTTATTGGTTTCGGAAAGGTGCATCAGCACGACGCGCTTGGGGGCGTGTGCCATCCCGGCCAACAAGTCGCCGGCTTGGCCGTTCGACAGGTGACCGAGCGATCCGCCCACGCGCCGCTTCAACATCTCGGGATAAGGGCCCGCCTCGAGCATGTCGGGGTCGTGGTTGCTCTCCAGCAAGAGCGTTTCGCATTCACCCAAGAAGCGGGTCAACCCTTTCGGAACATGCCCGAGATCCGTTGCCAGGCCAACTGTGGTCACTTTCGTTTCGAACCGCAGCGCGACCTGAGGCGCGTCGTGCGGCAAAGCATGCGAGTGGATCGCGATGTCGCCGACCATAAAGCGACGGCCCACGGTGAAGGGCTCGGCTTCCACCGACGTGCGCAGTCGGATCGACTGCAGCGTTGCTTCGCTGGCACGAACTGGACAGCCCAGACGCCTCGCATAAGTAGACGCGTGGGCCGCATGGTCGGTGTGGCTGTGCGTCACAATCACGGCTGACACGTCTTTCGGAGCTCCCCGGCCGATCGCCGCAAACCGCTGAACGAGCTTGCGGTGTGACAGCCCCGCATCGACTAAGACGCTGGTTGTCCTGGACTCCAAAAGAAGCGCGTTCCCTTCGCTCCCGCTTCCCAGGATCGTTACCCGCACGAGAAACCTAGAGCACAGCTGCGATTGCTTGGCAAGACTCTTGGCTTGCAACTCTGGGTTTTAGGCGCGAGAGTCCGGCCGTGGTCGATACGGACTTGGAATACGACAGTGTTCTCTTGGTGTCCTTCGGGGGGCCAGAGCAACGTGCGGACGTCATGCCATTCCTCGAGAACGTGGTTCGAGGGAAGAACATCCCTCCGGACCGCCTCAAGGACGTCGCGGGGCACTACAATCACTTCGAAGGCAAGAGTCCGCTCAACGACCAGAACCGGGCATTGATTGCAGCCCTCGAAGAAGAGCTTCGCAGCAGCGAGATCGACCTGCCGGTGTATTGGGGGAATCGCAATTGGAATCCGTTCATCTTGGAGGCGCTTCGCGAGATGCGCGATGACGGGAAGAAGCGGGCCCTCGCATTCGTGACCTCGGCGTACAGCAGCTACAGCGGGTGTCGGCAATACCTAGAGAACATCGAGAAGGCACGCGAGGAGCTCGGCGAAGGCGCGCCCGCCGTCGACAAGTTGCGGGCGTTCTACAATCACCCGGGGTTCATCGAAGCCAACGTCGACCACCTGCTCGCCGCCCTCGCAACCTTACCCAAAGAGCGACGTGAGTGCGCCCGCGTTGCGTTCACCGGGCACAGCATTCCGGTCGCGATGGCCGAGACCTGCGACTACGCCGAGCAGATCGAGGAGACCGCTCGCTTGGTTGCGGAGGGAGCCCGCCACGAGCGCTGGCAACTGGCCTATCAGAGCCGCAGTGGAGCGCCGCACGTACCTTGGCTCGGCCCTGACATCCTCGAGCACCTCGATGCGCTCTCGCAGATCAACGTGAAAGACGTGGTGGTCGCGCCGATCGGGTTCTTGTCGGACAACATGGAAGTGATCTGGGACCTCGACCACGAGGCCCGGGACTACGCTGGCGGGCTCGGTATTACCCTGACCCGGGCACCCACCGTGGGAACGCACCCCGCGTTCGTTTCGATGATTCGCGAGCTCATCGAGGAGCGCCTTGGCAGGGTTGCCGTGCGCCAAGCGCTGGGCAAGCGCGGCCCGTTCCGCGACGAATGCCCGCCCGATTGCTGCCAGTATCAGCCACGCGTATCGCGGCCGCCTGAGCCCGCTTGAGTGGCGCTGACTATTCCGGGTCTTTGAAGGACGGCGCGCGCTTCATCATGTTGGCCTGCACCGCCTCGGTCTGGTTGGGGCTGCCGAGCAGCGTGACCTGAAGCGCGGTTTCGAACTTGAGCGCATCGGCGCGCGACATGCCAGGAGCATCTTTGAGGAGCGCTTTGCCCGCGCGGATGGCGTGCGGGGACTTGGTCGCGATCAGCTTGGCGGTGTCGAGCGCGTCGGCGAGCGGATCTTCAGAGACCTTGGTGGCGAGCCCGAGCCTTGCGGCTTCGGTGCCAGAGACGATGCGCCCCGTGAACGTCAGCTCTTTCGCGACGTCGAGCGGAACCAGTTGCAACATCGTCTGTGTGATGCTCATGTCCGGAATCAATCCCCACTTGATCTCCATGACCGAAAACTGTGAATCGGCGGTGACGTAGCGGAGGTCAGCGCCTAGGGCGATCTGCAGGCCGCCTCCAAAGGCAAAGCCATGGACCGCGGCGATGACCGGAACCGGCACTTCTTGCCAAATCCACCCTGCACGCTGTGCCATGTTGGCCGGGCTCTCTTCGTTCCGCGAGAGCAGCTTCTGCATCAGCTCGGGTGATCCGAGGAATGAGCCGAAATCGAGCCCGGCGCAGAAGGCTTTGCCTTCCCCGTGCAGTACGACCGCACGGACGCTCTTGTCCGCGATGATTCGCTTCCCCATGCGGATGAGCCCGTCGAACATCTCTGCGTCGAGGGCATTGCGCTTTTCAGGGCGCGACATGCGAACGGTGGCGACGTGGTTGTCGATGGTGAGCTGGACTCGTTCGGACATACGGACTCCCTAGGTGAAGACGACGGTCTTGTTGTCGTAGACGAGGATTCGGTCGTCAAGGTGCCAACGTACGGCGCGCGCCAACACGACCTTCTCCAGGTCGCGTCCCTTGCGCACGAGGTCCTGCACCGAGTCGCGGTGTGAGCAGCGGACGACGTCCTGCTCGATGATCGGGCCTTCGTCCAAGTCCGCAGTGGCGTAGTGAGCAGTCGCGCCGATCAGCTTGACCCCTCGTTCGAATGCCCGGTGATAGGGCTTGCTGCCCATGAATGCGGGAAGGAACGAATGGTGGATGTTGATGACCTGACCCTCATAACGGTTCAGGAAATCGTCGGTGAGAATCTGCATGTACCGGGCGAGCACGACCAGGTCGACGTCCGCCGCCCCGAGCAGCTCGAGGATTCTGTCCTCTTGCGCGCGTTTCGTCCCACTGGTGATTGACAAGTGATGGAATGGGACGCCGAACTGCTTCGCCACCGGCTCGAGGTCCGGGTGGTTGCTGATGATCATCGGGATCTCAGTCGACAGCTCGCCCGCGCGCTGCCGCAACAGCAAGTCGTACAAACAGTGATCGTACTTCGAAACGAAGATCGCAGTCTTGCCGCGATGGAGGCCATTGGCGATGCGCCAATTCATCGAGAAGCGTGTGGCAACCTCGGATATCGCTGTCTCGAGGCTCGTGCGGTCGGTGTGAAGCTCGGAGAGATCGAACTTGATGCGTTGGAAGAACTGCCCCGCAACGGGATCAGTGTGCTGGTCGGCATCGAGGATGTTGGCCCCGTGCCCATAGAGAACTTGCGCCAGCGCAGCGACGAGGCCTTTGCGATCGGGGCAGCAGACGAGCAGGGTTGCGGTTTGTTCCACAACCGTGTGTTTAGCTGTTGAGCGAGCGATCGGCCAGCGCCCGTCCCGCTACCTGCTCAGGCGCTCCATGGCGTCGCCGAAGATGTAAACGAGCTGCAACACGCCGGCGACGGTGCCGAGCACGGCCCCGGCGGCGATCAACTTCCACTCATCCTGCTGGAACGCCGGTCGCAGCACCCCTTCGTAGCTTTCGCGGTCGAGGGCTTTCATGCGGCGTTCAAGCTCCCCTTGGAGGTCGACCGACTCGCCGGCGAACGTGTGAAAGAATCCACCGGGCTTCGGCCATTCGGTCTTGATTCGTTCGAGGAGCTCGGTCCGCAGGGCAGGGCGCTTCTCTTCCGGTAAGACCAGCTTGGCCATCGGATGCGCCTCGTACTTCCCGATCAGGTCGCTGATGCGATGCTCGACGATCTGGTTCATCCGCGTCGCGCCATCGCCCTCCATGACCGTGGTCACGATGTTGTCCGCGTTCAGCACACGGGTGGCGACCGTCCGGCCGAACGCCTCGGCCACTTCGTTCTGACGCTTGTGAAATAGGCCCTGCACGGTCATCGGGCCGATCTTCACGGGTTCACGCGGAGCGAACACTAGCTTGATCGCGATCCAGTTGGTCAGATACCCGACGAAGAACCCCGCTGCCGGAAGGATCCAAGCCACGGGATAGAGGACCCAGATGATCATCTGGAACACCCCGAACAGGAAGCCGAAATAGAGGCCCGAGCGCTCGATGAACTTGAATTCCTTGCGGCCGACTTCGTAGAACATCTCACCCATGAGCGCTTTGTGGCGTTCCATGGCTTCGAGGACCGTCTTCTCGATGTCCATGATGTTGTCGATGTCATCCGCCATGTCCATGGCGATCGCGCGTGAGACCTCGATCACCTCCGCGCGCACGTGCTCCCGCACTTTGCTCTGCATGAACTCGCCCGCGTTGTCCCACATCGCTTTGGCGTGCTTGTTGGCGACCTCGTCGATCACCTGCTCCGTGACGTCGTCGATGACGACGCCGAGCTTTCCAGCGAACGAGTCAGCATTGAACGTTTGGTCGAAGAGCTGCCGCAGGGACAATAGCTTCTGCGTGATCAGCGCGTTCGAAATCTTGGCAAGCCGCAGGGCGTTAGCCGGAATCACGCCTTGCCATCCGAGATATGGCGGAATGCCGATGAACTCGACCGGATGAAACATCATCTTGATGGCGACGACATTCGTGAACCAACCAACCAGCGCGCTGATCAGCGGGATCAGCAGGACGATCCAGTTGTCTTGAATGCGAGTCAGTAGTTCCATCGACGTTGGCGTTCAGCCGGGGGACCTCAGGGGGAGTAGAGGTGCATCCAATAGAGCAGAAGGGTGATTGTCTTGGCGTCCTCGATGTGCCCGTCCTTGAGCATGTCTCGCACCTGCCACTGTGGAATCGGGAACACTTCGATTTCCTCGTCGTCGTCGAGCGCCTGTGAGGTCTGCTCTAGGTCTGTGGCGAGGAACCCGTACATGCGTTCATTCAGGATGCCCGGAGAGGCGAAGAACTCGGTTAGGGGAGCAAGCGATCCCGCCCGATAGCCCGTCTCTTCCTCGACCTCCCGCGCTGCGCACGTCTCTGGCGCCTCGCCGGCTTCGAGCGTTCCGGCTGGAAGCTCCCACAGCACCTTGCCCACCGTCCGGCGCACGTTACGGATCAGTACCACCCGGCCGTCGTCCATGAGCGGTAAGATCACAGCCGCGCCGGGGTGCTCGATCACATCCCGAACGATTTCCCCGCCATCTGGACCGTCGAATCTCAAGCGAGCGACCCGAAAGAGCTCGGTGGTGAGGAGCAGCTCGCGTGATTTCATGGCGCGCATCATGGCCGACTTTTGTTGGTGTTTCACGTCAATTTGACTCGATCGGGCGGGATCGCCATTGTGGGGGCGTGCGGCTGGGGAAACTATGGGGCTCGCCGTTGGCGATCGTGCTGGTTGGGGTAGTGCTGGCAACCATCTGGACGCTTGGCTACGGCGCTTCTGCGACATCTGCCGACGCCTCGCCCAATACGCCCGCGGCGATCGATGAAAGCGGGGTGCTCGAAGCAGTCCGCGCGGGGCAGCGCATGGGGCCGAAGCTTCTGCAGCCGCCACCCAACGATGAGCTCGGCCTCGACATCGCGATCGAAGATCGCGACGGCAAGTCGATGGAAGCGTTGCATCGAGCCCTGGCGCGCGCTGCGGCCGGTGAAGGGCAGGCCCGCCTGGCGTTCTACGGCGCGTCGCACGTCGCGAGCGACCTGTTCACCGGGCACATTCGCCGGGAGCTGCAGACGCGCTACGGCGATGCCGGTCACGGATTTCTAGTTCCCGTGCATCCGTGGCGCACCTACCGGCACCGCGACATCAACATCGAGAGCGATGGGGACCGTTGGGAGACGCAGCGCATTCGCGTGGGTGACTCGGAAGTCGAGCGCGTCGGCCTCGCCGGAATTGCAATGATGAGCCAGCGGCAGGGGTCCTTCGGCGCCGTGTACACCGCGGAGAACGGCGAGTACGGCCGAACCGCAGGCTTCTTCGATTTGTACTACATGAAGCACCCCCGCGGCGGCGACATGGACGTCTTGATCGACGGGCGGAAGGCGCGCCGCATTTCCACGCGCGCGGCCAAGATTTCGACCGGATACGCCACATTCCGCGTGCCTGACGCCCCCCACCGCTTTGAGATTCGCACGCTGAGCAAGCGCCCCGTCTGGGTGTTTGGCCTTGCGGTCGAGCGGGACCAACCCGGCGTAGTCGTCGATACGCTTGGAATCAACGGCTCGCGCGTCCGGTATCAGCTTCTCTGGGACGATGAGGTGTACCGCGAACACCTTCGTAGGCGGCAGCCCGATTTGGTCGTGCTGGCTTACGGCACAAACGAAAGCGGTGACGAATCGCCGCTCGAAGACTACGAGCGTGATCTTCGCGCTGTGGTCAACCGCATGCGGGACACGGTTCCCGAAGCCTCTTGCCTCTTGATCGGTCCTTCCGATCGGCCGATGCAAGTCGAAGAGCGGGTGTTTGAAGACCGGAGCCGAACTGCCCGTTTGATCGAGGTGCAGCATCGGGTGGCCCTCGAGCACGGTTGCGGGTTTTTCGATCTGGTGGCGTTCCAAGGTGGCGCGCTCTCGATGCTGCAATGGGCCGCGAACGATCCCGCGTACGCATCGCAAGATCACATCCACTATACTCGCGTCGGGTATCAGCGCCTGGGCGAGGTGTTGCTGTCGGCGCTGCTCGAAGGGATGCCAGAGCCAGGCGACCCCGATCCCGCCTCGGTCGAGGTCGACGACGCGGGTGCCGTGGAAGACTTGCCCGAGAGGTAGTCGGCGAAGCCCGCCAGGAGGGCTTTGTAGAACATGTTGCCGATGATCTCGTAGCCGGCAGGCGTGGCGTGCCGGAAGTCGCCCATCGCGAGCCGGGGCTGTGCCTTGTACCAGCGTCGCATGGCATCTAGTCCGCCCATCGCCTGCCAGGTGTCGTAGAAGGCACACCCGGAATCGAGGGCAGCGCGCCGTTGGGCGGCCACGATCAAGGGAATCGTCGGCAAGCTGCGGATACGTCCGCGGTGACGTCGGGCCTGATCGAGGGGCGCGAACACGAGGCACCCCAGATCCTCGCGCCCCTGGCGCATGCGACGCAGCACCTGCAGATAGTCCTCGTAGAACGCCTCTTCGGTTCGGTCGTCGCTTGCTTCATTGCCGCCGAATCCAAGGACGATCAGGTTCACGCCGCGCTGCTCGAGCTGCGACTTGATGTGTGACTCGTCGAAGTTGAGCAAGCGATTGGCACGTGCGCCAACCAGGCCGAGTGAGTCGTACACCACGCCGGGGCCCTCTCGCTCGATCACCACGCCGTAGAAGTTGACCGGTCCGCCTCTTGCGTAGTGAAACTCGAGCAGGTGCGGCCCGTCGGGCGCCTCGATTGAATACACAGCATCGCCGAGAGCCTTGGCTTTGGTCGACACGATCTCGCGCGCCCCTTTGTCGAGTCGCACGGAAAACTTTCCGCCTCGCGGCTGCTCTTCATAGTAGATGTCGAATCGGGACGCTCGGGTGCCGACGTCACCCCGTTTGGCCGTGCCGACGCGGGCCCAGGCGCCTTGCTGCGCTCTCGACTGCACGCCCCCATACCCATAGCGGCCGTTGCGATCCTGTCGGCGCACGACCTCGCGAACATCCCAGTCCTCGGGATTGGAAGACTGCCGAACGCCGCGGTGCTTGTACGGGATGTACCCTTTGGCGGCGAGGACAAACCCATGGCCGGCGTCTCCGAAACGCGCTTGCAGATTTTCTCGCATGGTCGACGTGATTAGATCGGTCGCAATGCTCGAGTCGCCGTAGTGCCCTACGCGCGTGATGGCGCCCTTTTCGGCCCGCGCCGTCTTTTCGAGCGCCTCGTAGAACGCGCGCATCCCCCGGCCGCTGGGGTCTTCGATGTAGACCGAGATGCCAGCGTACTCCGTCGGGTCGATGTTCGGGCGGTCGTCTGGCTCGATCGGGGGCGCCACAACGGGCTTCGCACCGAGGTTCGCCGCCACGGTTTCGCCCACTGTTTCGGCCAGACGCTCCGCACCAGCTTCTGTGCTGGTCGATCCCCGGTACGATCCACCGTGACCCGCGAACGCGGGGATCTCGCCCCATTGCTTGAAGAGCCGCACGATTGGGAAGTCTTCCTCCCCCGGAATCCAAGGGCGCAGCTCCTCCATCGGTGGAATCACATACGTCAGCGCGCACGCCGCGAACATGAACACGGTCACCGTGGTCAGGTGCTGCAAGGGCGTGAGCTGGTTGTAGATTCGTTTGAGCATCAGAACTGGAAGTAGATGTAAGGAACGACTTCACTGGTGGCGACGACGCTCAGGACGAAACCGAGCACTGCGAGGGTGACGCCCTGCACGGGAGCGGGCATCGATTTGAATCCGAGCTCGATCGACTCGAACCAACGCTTGGGCGTGTAGTGGGCGGCGAAGGTGAGGAGCAGCATCGCCCATACGCCGAGTGAAATCTGGGCAATGGAGAACGTGCCGGAGCCGAGCCTGGTCGTGACGTCAGCCGCGTTTTGAAGGCTGGTCGCCCGGAACAAGATTCTCGAGAACACGACAAACTGCAGCGCCCAAAAGACTTTGAAGGCGTGTACTTTCCAGGTGTCGACCGTGTCAGCGGTGCGGCCCGATCGGCGATAGAAGAAGCGATGGATCACCCTCGCCATCGATTGGAGGATCGCGTAGAACACGAACGTCCACGATGCGCCGTGCCAGATGCCGATGAGGAACATCGTGAGCCACAGGTTCCAATAGGCGCGGATCGGGCCGACGCGCGAGCCGCCTAACGGGAAATAGAGGTAGTCGCGGAGCCACGTGGACAAGGTCATGTGCCAGCGGCGCCAAAACTCCGCTGGGCTCGCCGACTGATACGGCCGGTCGAAGTTCTCGGGGAGCTCGAGGCCCATGAGCTTGGCCGAGCCCCGTGCGACGTCGGTGTACCCGGAGAAGTCGCAGTAGATCTGCATCGTGAAGCCGTAGAGCGCGATGACGACCTCAGCGGCGCTGTAGAGCTCCGGCTGATCGAACACCCGGTCGACGAGGTTGACCGAGAGGTAGTCGGCGATGACGACCTTCTTCACCATGCCGGTCGCGACGAGGAAGAGGCCCTGAGTAACCTGTTCGTCGCGAAGGGTAATCTTTCGCTGGAGCTGCGGAAGGAGCTGGGAGGCTCGGACAATCGGGCCCGCGACCAGCTGCGGGAAGTAAGTGACGAAGAACGCGAACTGGAAGAAATTGCGGGTCGGTTCGAGCTTCCGACGGTAGATGTCGATCGTGTAGCTGAGCGTCTGGAACGTATAAAAAGAGATGCCGACCGGCAGGAGCACGTCGAGGAACGGCGGGCTCGCGATCTCGATGCCGAAGAACAGCCCCAGGACATCCGCCGTCGCTTGCGACGCGAAGTTGAAGTACTTGAAGAGGCCGAGGAGCCCCAAGTTGGACACCAGGCTTACCATCAGCCAGCGCTTGCGGGCCTTGGGACGGTCGGTGGCGTGGATTCGGAGGCCGACGACATAGTCGACGAGCGTCGACCCGAGAATCAAGACGATGTAGGCGGGGTGCCACGCCATGTAGAACAGGCACGACGCCACGAAGACGAAGATGATCCTCAGCTGGGCATGGCGCGCCAACAGCCAGAATCCTGCGATCGCGATGCCCAGGAACAGAATGTAGTCGAGGCTGTTGAAGAGCACTGGTCCCCTTACCCAGTGTGAACGCGCCGGGTTTTAGCCGCAGGTGGCCCTGCACGCTAGTTGCTTGACCGCGGGCCTGCTTAGACCAAGCATCTGCGGCCGGAGGTCTCGATGAAGATAGCGGGTTCAGTAGCGATGGTGACGGGTGGAGCTTCTGGGCTGGGCGAGGCCACGGTGCGCCAGCTAGTGAGTCAAGGGGGCCGGGTGGTCATCGTCGACCTCAATGGGGAACGCGGGATGGCACTTGCTGCCGAGCTCGGTGACGCCGCGACGTTCGCTCAGGCTGACGTGAGCAATGCCGAGGAGGTCCAAGCTGCGGTCGAGCGGGCGGCGTCGATGGGCACACTTCGGGCCGCAATCAACTGCGCCGGCATCGGCATGGGCATGCGGACAATCGGCAAAGACGGCACGCCCCACGATCTCGGGGTGTTTCAGAAGATCATCTCGGTCAACCTCATCGGGACGTTCAACATCCTCAGGCTCGCCGCCTCGGCCATGGCCAAGAACGAGCCCGAGGACGGCGAACGTGGCGTCGTGGTCAATACCGCTTCGGTCGCGGCGTTTGACGGTCAAATCGGACAGGTCGCGTACTCGGCTTCCAAGGGCGGCATCGTCGGGATGACTCTCCCGGCTGCGCGCGACCTTTCCAAGGCGCAGATTCGCGTGGTGACGATCGCGCCAGGCACCTTCGACACGCCGTTGCTCGGCATGCTCCCCGAGGAGATCCGCACCGCGCTCGCTGCTACGATCCCGCACCCGAGCCGGCTCGGGCGCCCGCAGGAGTGTGGCGCGCTTGCCTGTCACATCGTCGAGAACAGCTACCTCAACGGCGAGGTCATTAGGCTCGACGGCGCCATTCGTATGGCGCCGCGCTAGATTTGTCGCACCTCGCCACATTGAGCGTGCCTCCCGTGCGACGGCGCCGGATCTTCGGCCTCGCGCTTCCGATCATAGGCGGCATGCTTTCGCAGAACGTACTCAACCTCGTCGATACGGCGATGGTTGGCACGCTGGGCGACGCCGCTCTGGCGGGTGTCGGCCTTGGCGGTTTTGCGAATTTCCTGTTCTCTGCCTTCATTTTGGGCCTTTCCGCAGGTGTCCAGGCGATGGCGGCGCGGCGGGTCGGCGAAGGGCGTCTCAGCGAAACGGCGATTCCGCTCAACGGCGGCTTGCTACTCGCGCTGATCATCGCGGTCCCTTGGTCCGCGATCTTGATCACGCTCGCACCCGAGTACTTCCCAGTACTCACGAGCGATGCTGCGGTCGTCGAGCAAGGGGTGCCCTATCTTCGGGCGCGTCTGTTCGCGATGTTCGCGATGGGGATGAACTTTGCATTTCGCGGATATTGGAACGCGGTCGACAAGTCGATCCTCTACATGCGCACCCTCATCTCGATGCATGCGATCAACATTTTTCTCAACTGGGTGCTGATCTTTGGCAACCTCGGAGCGCCAGCGCTCGGCGCCACCGGTGCCGGCGTTGCTTCGGCCATTGCCACCGTGTTTGGGACCGCGTCGTACTTTTTACTTGGGCGCGGCTACGCGCGCGATGCCGGGTTTCTCCACGGGCTTCCAAACCGAGAGACCATGTCGACGATCATTCGGCTCGCAGCGCCGGCTGGTCTTCAGCAGTTCTTCTTTGCGGCCGGGATGACGGTTTTCCTCATGCTCGTAGCCCGTATGGGAACTCCGGAGCTTGCGGCGACCAAGGTGATCATCGACTTGATCCTCGTTGGCATCTTGCCCGGGATCGGCTTCGGGCTGGCGGCCGCGTCGCTCGCGGGTCAGGCGCTCGGCCGTGGCGACCCGGACGACGCGAAGCAATGGGGATGGGATGTCACCAAGATGGCGGTCTTGGTCGTGGGAGCGCTCAGCATTCCCGCGGTGTTGGTGCCCGGGTGGATCCTCAGCGGCTTCATTCACGAGCCGTCGACGCTCGCGCTCGCCGAGAACCCTCTTCGGCTCGTAGCCGCGTTTCTATTCTTCGATGCCGTCGGCATGGTCCTGATGAACGCCCTGATGGGGGCCGGTGATGTCAAGCGGGTGATGGTCATCGCCACCGGTTTTCAGTGGCTGATTTTCCTACCGCTCGTGTACCTGTTCGGCCCACTCATGGGTCTAGGGCTCGTGGTGGTGTTTGCCGTTCAGGTGATCTACCGCGGGTTTCAGTCGCTCACCTTCGCCCTCATGTGGAAGCAGGGGCGCTGGCAGTCGATCGAGCTTCACTGACGGTTTCGGTGACGTGTTCGCAGCTCCTCGACGCTGTCTTCCCAGTTCTGGCCATCGAAGGTCGACAACGTGAAGTCCAACAGGTCGACTCCGTCCAAGCAGCGCAGGTTAACGTCGACTTGTTCCGGGTGAGACCGGGGCCTGTAGTACGAGTGGATCCCGCAGTGGCTGCAGAAATGATGCTTCGCGGTGTGCGTTCCAAACGTGTACGTCGTGATCGCGTCGGCGCCATGGAGGAGCTTAAAGTCGCTCTCAGGCACGATGAGGTGCAAGAAGCCCTTCTTCGCGCATACGCTGCAGTTGCACTCGATCGCCTCGTGCGAGCGCACCATGACCCGATACCGAACTGCGCCGCAGTGACACCCTCCTTCGAGGATTTCGGGCGCGGCGTCGGTCGTCATTCCACCGGCTCGCCAGTCGACCGGTCGAGCGTCATCCAGGGTGTACCCGCGATCTGGACTTCAATAAGCTCTTCGGTAACCGACAGCACAGGCTTGCTTGCCACAGCGCCGAGCTCGGCGCGCCACAGTTCCTTGCCCGAGCCGACGTCCTTGGCGACCACGAGGCCCGGGTCGCCTGACTGCGCTTCGTAGAGGACGCCTTCGCTCAACACCGCGGCGCTGAGCTCTTCGCCCCCAGCATCCTGCACTGCGCGATTGCTCTTCTCGAGCTGCACGGCGCCAAACCACGCGATCAAGGCGGCCACGAGAACCAAGCCGAGCAGAACGGCAACGACGCGCTTCCCAGACTTGCCCTCTTCAGTCACGCTGATTTCTTAGCACGTCCGCGGCCAGCGCCTAGCGGCGCCACATCTCCCACAGCGGCACGACACTCATCACGGCGTAACTGACGAGCAGTAGCACGCCTGACAGCGCGTAACTCGCCACTGCGCCCGCGCAGCCATGTGCGACGAGCCACGGCGCCGCGATGTGGAGCAATGTTCCGAACGAGCCTACGGAGATCCACACTGCTTTCACGTTCTTGCGGGATCGCGAGAGCACGTACATGTGGCTGAGGATCAGCAGGTACACCGGCATCGAGAACAGGTGAAAGTGGGTGACTTCGAGCAGCTTCCTCCGCGGCATGGGCTCGAACGCGGCGAGATCTTCGCCGTCGGGCGGCAGCACCAACGTGGGGCCCCCCACCGCCTCTTCCTCTTCCGCAGGTGCCGTCTCACCTCTGTAGTATGCATCGGCGCCGCTCAGGTCGAGCCCGACCATGTCGTGGGTGAGCCACAGCGTGAGCGCCAACCCCCCGAGCGTGAAGAGGAGAAACACCGTGTACACGGCGCGTGCGCCCAAGGGTAGGGCGCGCAGCCTGCCGGAGGGTCGAGTGAAGTCTTGCATGGCTCGAGCTAGGACGAGGTGAGCACAGTGTCATGCAACAGCAGCGTCGCGCGCTTCACGGCTTTGGCCATCGCGCGTGCGGAAAGCGTTGCACCGGAGATCACGTCGATGTCGTGTCCGGGCTTGAAGCCACTGGCGGCTTCCTTCCCGACGAACTGTTTACGGAACCGCTTGGAACGAATGCCTTCGCCGTAGGGCTCGCGATATGCGACCACTTCGACCCGCGTCACGCGGCCATCGCAATCGAAGAACGTGGCGAAGTCGATGTACTCGTGCTGACCGATCTCACGGTCGAATAGGGCGTAGCCATCGACGTGCTCTGCCGAGCGCGCGACGTAAAAGATGTACTCCGACTTCTCGAGCTTCTGGCCGAGCTGTCGTTCGATTCCCTCGCGACGATCCGCTGAAAGCCGGATGCGCTGGAAATCCACCAGCTCCGATTGCTGGAACTGCTCCGCGAGGAGACCACGGACGCTGTAATAGACCTGTGCGTGACCGCTTGCGGCCAACCCGGAGGTGACGACCGAGACGGCGAGCAGAAGGGCAGCTCTATTGAAAACGCCTTTCATCTTCGTTTTCAACGATAAGGGCAGCGCAGAGGCGCTGCAAGCGGAAATTACGCGCAAAATTTGCGGAATTAGGGCCTGAGGCTCCCCGCCGGACCCCAATGGGTGCAATATGCCCGAACGCAAGAGCCATGGTCCGGTCACTCCATCATTTGCCGTCTCGATCGTTTCCCTGGGGACTCGCCCTCGCGCTGTTGCTGTCCGCGCAAACCGCATATGCGGACGCTCCCGCCGACACTGAGGCGCCCGAGCTCATGGTCGACCTCTTCTCGAGCACGCGGATCTATCCGAATGCCGACGCGGCACTAATGGGATTCGCGATGGGTGCCCTGTGGCGACCAACCGACAAATGCCTCCACATAGCCGGCGAAGGGTTTGCCCGATTCGGCAGCCGAACCTCGGGTGCGGGTGAGGAGCTCAAGATGCGAACGGCCGGCGGCGCACTGGGCGCGCTTTGGGGCAACGGCGATGCCGACCGTTGGTTTGGCGCAGGGGCGATGTTGGACATGGGTTGGGCCCGGGTCGGTCCGCGCGACGACTTCGCGCTCAGCGCCTACTTGCGAGCGCTTCTCTATTGGCGGCTTCGCAAAGAGTTCTGGGTCGGCCTGGATGCGCGTGCTGGCCACGTGATCATTCCGGTTACCGTCGAAGCGATTGGCATCAAGGGCCCGATGATCGGGCTTGGCGTGGGATTGATGTGGGGCGACGACGGCGGGTATGGCTCGCCCTGACCGGGTCCACTTCGTCCTGCTTGTGTGGCTGACGCTGGCGACAGGCTGTTCGGGCGTGCTCCAGAACATCGGGGCACGGTGGGCAACCCACAAAATCTCCGCGGTGTTCGATCTCGATGAAGCCCAGCAGATGGCTACGCGAGCGGCAGTCGACCGTGCGATCGTGAGCGCGCCAGAAGTATTGGGTCCGCGGCTCGACCTTTTGGTTGCGACGGTCGATCGCGCGCTGTCCAAAGGCTTGAACGAGGAGAACATGCTCGTCATCGAGCGGCAGGTCGACATTCTCATGGACAAGGCGGTCGGTTGGATCGTCGATGAGGCCGCTCCGATCTTGGCGACCCTGCGCGACGAGCAGATCGACCATGCCCAGCGCGAGCTCGACGAACGCCTTCAGGAGACACGCGACGAGCTCAACGCGCCCGAGGATGAACGGCTCCGGAATCGGCAAGAGAAGTTCGTCGACGCGATCGAGAAGTGGACGGGTCGATTGAGCGATGCGCAAGAGGCAGCGATCCGTGCCTACGTGGCCACCATGCCCGACGAAGCGGCGGACCGGCTCAGGGCGGACGAACAGCGCCTCGCGGACATCGCAGACGGGCTGCGCCGGCACCCCGGTCCGCCCGCGACTCGAGATCTCTTGTGGAACGCGTGGAAGCAGCGTGAAGACTGGGGTCCGGGCACGCGCTCCGCCGAAGCCCGGCGAGCCGACGGTCGCAAGACTCTCCTTTTCGTGTACGAGCTTCTCGATGCCAAACAGAGAGATCACATGAGCGAACGTCTTCATGAGATGCACGAGACGGTGAAGCGCTTGCTCGGGACGGCGGGAGAGTAGCGATGTCGGAAAGTCCCGGCCGTCCTGTTCCCCGCACCTACACGCTGCCCGAGCTCTTCGGGGACCTGAAGTCGCTTGTGCCGCGCTTGTCGTCCCTATGGTCGATCTGGGTTGGCGGGCGCCTGCCTCGGGCGTTGCGGGAGCGGGTCGTCGTCTCGGTTGCGCAAGTCAACGTCTGCCGAATGTGCGAGCACGCGCACACTCGCATGGCCCGCGAAGCCGGCGTTTCGGATGCGGAGCTGGCTGCGCTCGAGAACATGGACGAGCACGCGTTTGACAGGCGAACGTGGCTCGCGGTCGCGCACGCCCGGGAGCGCACCAAGGCCGATTTTGCTCCCGTCGCCGACGATGAATCGCAGAGTGCTCTCGTCGAAGTGCTGGGAGCGCAAGCTTATCGCGACGTGGAAGATGTTGCCCGTGTGATGACGGTGGCCAACCGGATCGCCAACACGCTCAACGCCCTGCCTGATCGTCGGCGCGGCAATCCCGTCCCCGGAAGCCGGCTCTTCGACGAGCTCCTCATCAACTTCATGTTCTTGCCAGGCGCGTGGTTGGGCACGTTGGTGGCGGCAGTGCGACAGCGAAAATCGCCTTTCGCAGTGTGGCGCCAAGCCCGTGGCACCCAGAGCCGTAGCGATTCGGGCTGAGCGGCGTACGGATCCACATGGGACACCTGAAGGCCGTCACGTTGGCCAAGATCTCGAGCAACTGAATGTCACTTGAATACTTCAGCGTGTGATTCAAGACGGCGAGTCGGTCTAATACTCCACCTCGAGCTCCGGGTGACTTTGCGGGATGCCCACTCGAAACCAAATGAACGGGAAGAGTGGGTTTGGCAGCCAGTACATCCAACCCAGGTTGCGAAAGCGTTCGCCTGTTGCCAACAACAAGTCCATCCAGACATACAAGAACTTATAGACACAGAGGCCGGGAATGAAGTTCACCTTGAACCCATCGGTCCGGAGGAACTTGCGTCGGATGTAGAAGTTGCCCTCGAACGGCATGATGTTCCATCCGACAGGGCCTTCCGCCAGTGGCGTCCCCGTTGGGCGGTGTGAGATGCGAACCCACCGGCGGGCTTTTGTTGTCACCGAGTTAGCCACTGATCGCGTATATACGCATCGACACGAAGATGTTACGGGCCGGGTGGCTTCAGGACATCAGTGAAACATCTGGCCCCATGGCGCGTACCGAAGGCCATGTACGAAAGGAAACTGTCCATGAAGCATGTGGTTCGCAATGCGCTCTTAGCGGCGCTCGGAGTTCTATTTGTCAGCTCGACAGCATTCGCTGCGTTCTCGCCACTCAAGCTGGATCGCATTCATAGCAAGGTGAGCTTCACGGCTGCCACGGTGATCTTCGATGTAGACGGCGAGTTCGGGGAGTTCGATGTCCAGATCGACGGCGATCCGAGCAAGCCCGAAACCGTCAAAGTCGAGGCCAATATCGATGTGGCGTCGATCAACACGCAGAACGGCAAGCGAGACGACCATCTCAAGAGCCCGGACTTCTTCGATGCAGCCAAGTACCCGAAGATCAGATTCACATCGATCGGCGTGAAGGCGAAAGGAAGTCAGCTGACCGTGAAGGGCAACCTGACCATGCATGGCAAGACGAAGTTGGTCAGCATTCCGTTCAAGGTCGCCAAGGGTAAGAACGGCGCCGGCATGGATGTGACGACCTACAAAGCGAAGCTCACGATCGACCGGCAGGACTTCGGCATCGGCACCGACAGCATCGCCGCCAAGATCAGCCTCGAAGACGAGGTCCAGATCGAGCTGCTGGTCGTCACGTTCCAAAAATAGCGCTCGCACGAACCGCGGTTGGTTTTCCGCCGTTCTTCTATTGCCCACGCCTCGCTCCTTCGCGCTAGAGTAGGGCGAAGATGCGGGGTGTGATCCGTGGGCCACGACAAATTTGATCCTGAGCGCGACCGGCAAGTCCGTCGAGTCATCGTGATCGAAGGGCTCGCCAACGTGGCGGTGCTCGCCCTGAAGCTCGTCGTCGGTGTGTCGACCGGCTCGCTCGCGGTCTTCGGTGACGCGCTTCACTCGCTGAGTGACGTCGCCAACAATGCGGTGGCTTGGTTTGTGGTCCGGATCTCGTCGCAGCCGCCCGACCGTGACCATCCGTACGGCCACAGAAAATTCGAAACCTTGGCCGTGTTCGTGCTCG
>CALJYC010000249.1 GCA_937984275.1 uncultured bacterium
ATAGCTGGCATTTTGCGAAGCGCGTGGAGCACCTTCCGTCTCGATGCAATCCGTGGAGTCGTCCAACAGACGATCTGTGATCTTGAGGAATTGGGTGCCGGTCAAGTGCTCGGACGGGAGCCTTCCCGATCAGAACTGGAAAGCGAGACGGGTTCACTTCGCGCGGCTCTCGATGCATGCTGCCACGAACTCCGCGATGGCTGCGGGCTACCGACGTCACCCGGGCTTCCCGTGCAAGTCCGGTCAATGCGCGCCGCCGATGCTGACTGGTCCGAAAGCTTTTCACACGCCCTAGAGGCTTATCGCAGCGCGGCGTGCGATGGGTTGGACGCTTCCCTTGCCGAGCTGGCATTGCCTCCGAGTAGACCGTCATCCGCGCTCGGAACGTTGTAGTCGAAGGCCGCGTTCTTGAGCTCGAAATGGACCCGGCGTTGGCTACGGCCCTCGTTTGGGACGAGCCGTGTGGTTGCCCGACTGCGCCGCGATGGTACCGTCGACCGCGTAACCTGATGGAGGCGTAGCCGCGCGGATAGTCCGGACTTTGGCACACCCCCGTCGAGAGGCTCCGAGTGCCACCGCCGGGACGAGAACCGCCAGGACGATGGATTGCCGTGCTCGTCGCTTCGGTCGTGGTTCACGTCGCCGTGCTGTCGACCCTGAGCGCGGTGCCCAGCGGAGCTTCCATTTCGCAGCTGAACGCAATCGACGTCACCTTCCACGTGGTCGAAGTGCCGTCGCGGGCCATGGTGGTGGATCCGGTGACCGCAGAGCCTCCTGCGCCGAATAACCCAGTAACGGTTGCACCGCCAGAGGCGTCTCGGCGCTCCCGCGGGGCCGCCTCGCCGGATCGGCCTATCGGAGGCGAGCTCAGCGCCTCCGCGTCCGAGCCCTCCGAAGCTACGCCGAGACCAAAACTCGACCCCGCGAGCGCTGCGCGCGCGTTCGTTGCCTTCCAACAATCTGCGCCAAGCGAAGCTTCGCAAGGCGAGGGTGAGGGCCCGCGCACGACCGAGGCCGAGACGCCGAACTACTTCGAAGGCGTCGGCGACAAGCATTACCTTTCGCGTCGCGAACTGCCGAGCCTCCAGCGTCATCAAGATGGGACCTATCGCTATCGAGGCCAAGCATTCAAGGCAATCGTCGAAAAGGATGGTTCGGTCGTATTCGATGATGGATATCGCCAGGGTACCACCCTCAGATTCGATATCACCGACGTCATGATGCGAAGGCGCGGAGAAGACCCATACCGCGTGGAGAAGAACTGGTTCCTCGAGGGAACTGCGGAGTTTCGTCAGGAGCTATTCGAACGCTGGAGAGCGAAGCAAACCCTTCTCGCCCTTCGCAAGCTCCGCCGGCGCCTCTTTCGCATCTCCGAAGACGGAACCTTGAGCGATCAACAGAAGTCCGCGCATGTGATTGCGATGTTCCAAGAAACAGCAGACGATGAAGCTGGCGCCGCGGCGCGTGGCGTGATCGCGGAGTTCGTGGCCGACAGGATGCCGACTACCGACCTGCGGCACGAATCCCCGTGACACGCCTTCCGTGATCTTTCGACGTCGCGTTGCAATACCCTGGAATCCTCCTGCTTGCCCTGCGCTCTGGTCACTATGCGGTCACTGACAATTTGGGCTTGGGCCTACGAGAAGGCAGTGGCGTTCGAACGCGCAGCCGTCTGAGTCCCCCCGCCTGGCAAGCACCCTCGGCGCTGCATTCATCGCACAACCCGTGAGACAAGAGGGGCAACTTCACATCAGCTTGCCCCGTCGGGAGGGCAGGGGACACTAGAGCTCATTGTGTGAATCAGACCGTTGAACGTCTGCGCCACAACCGAACCACAAAGGGATCTCGATGAGTAAGAATCACAAGAGAACCGACACGAAGAACAAGCCGAAACTCACCGCGAAAGAGAAGAAGGCCAAGAAGGCAGAAAAGGCCGCCAAGACAGCGGACAAGGCGGGACTAGGCATTCCCCACAGCTAGAGGACAGACCACGCCCTCGCGAGCTGCCCTCACGCAGATCTGCGGAAAGCCTCAAAGAGGGCGGACGTTCTCCGCGCGTGGCCCCTTGGGACCTTGGCCTTCGTCGAATGAGACCTTCTGTCCCTCGCGCAAATCCTCGAAGCGCACGCCATCCACGTTCGACATGTGGAAAAAGATGTCGTTGCCGGGAGAGGTTTCGATGAAGCCGAAGCCTCGGTCCGTAAGACGTTTGATTGTACCTTCAGCCATTTTGCATTCGTTCCTATTCGAGAGTGTTGTAGCCGCGATAGCTCTATTCGCCCCTCGGCGCCATTTGGCGATCTCTTGTCTGGCCTGCGGCTGTATGACGTGGAAGCGACACGAGAGATCCGGACGAACCTCATCGACTACACGCACACGATCGTCGAAGATGATTGGAGGCCGCGGCACGCCGTGCAGTCGCTCGTCGAGCCGGAAGTCTGGACACCAAAGTGGACACCGAGGTCGAACAGGCACCCGATCGAGTTGTGCAGATACAACCTAACGCTTCGGAATCATTGGGTGGGCCATCCTGGACTCTAACCAGGAGCCAATGAATTACGAACGCAGCGACTTGCCTCAAAGAAGCCGCTTTTCTAAGCGCTTTTCGATACCTCGACGCGGTCCAACCTGGCCACCAGCGGGCATTCCGGTCCCCAATCCGGTCACCGTGACCGATTGGATCGGGCCGGGCTCGTGGCGAAGATACATGCGGCGCTCGACGCGAAAGCAGTCACGCCGGACGACGCAGCGAACCTAACAGCCCTCATCGAAGCAACTCTAGCAAGCCGACATAAGAACTAGTACCGCGCAACTCGGTTCTGAACATGGTCCCCAAGGGCTAAGAGAGGGCGCCTTTGTGACCCACGCCAGCGACGATACATGCCGAGGGAAGCCACTCAAGGAGAGGCAGAACCGAACGCAGCGTCGAATCAACGAAGCCAACGCCGACTGGAAGAACGGCGACGAGCTCTATCGGTTCAAGTATAAGCTGCTCCCAGAGGACGGCCTCACCGCGGAAGAGGTGAGCTGGCTCTGAGACCGCGGAGGATTCGATGTTGATGGTCAGGGGTCTAATAAAAGGGTTGTTTCAAGTCGCGTTGTTCGCGGCCCTGTTGTTGATTCCGGCTGGCACCTGGCACTGGCCGCGCGCGATCCAGTTCCTGGTGGCCTACAGCGTCGTCATGTCGGTCTCGGTCGTCACGCTTGCGCGCGTCGCCCCTGCCAGTCTCGAGGCTCGACTCCAACCACCGGTCGCGAAGACTCAACCTGTGGCCGACCGAGTTATCACGTTTCTCATCATCCTCTCGTTCGCTGTCTGGCTTGCCTTCATCCCCCTCGATGTTTTCCACCTGCACTTGTTGCCAACACCTTCCCTGGGCATGTCCGTTTTCGGTGCGGTCTTGGCGCTTGCTGGGTATGGCCTCCTCATCGCGACACTGATTCAGAACGCGTTCGCGTTGCCCATCGTCAGAGAGCAGTCCGACCGTGGCCACGTGCTGGTCGACACCGGGTTCTACGCGCACGTACGCCACCCTTTCTACGTAGGGTTCATCGCGTTTCTCGCAGGCCTCCCTCTTTGGCTGGAAAGCTACGCAGGCGTGCTTGCATTGCCCATCGTCCTCATCACTCTCGTCGCGCGCATCTTCGTCGAGGAAAAAACCCTTCGAGACACACTGCCCGGCTATGCGGAGTACACGACCCGAGTTCGATACCGGCTCATCCCGCTCATCTGGTAGCGGCCGACGTCAAGCCCGAGCGAACCCGTGGCCCGCGAGCTCGTCGACTGTGTAACGCGGCGAGATGTGCTGCGGGCAGTTGGAGTCCCAGGCTTCGATGTGGAAGACAATCGCGCGCTCTAGTTTGGCGTCGTAGTCTGGGTCGGCCACTTGCTGCAGGAGGGCGTCATTCCCTTACACATACTCGGCGCGGCCCCAGATCTTGATGCGCTGTCGATTCGGGTAGTCCATCAGGAAGATGAGCTCATAGTAAATTCAGACGGCCTTTGTCGTCTTCGAGAAGGCGACATAACAAACTAGTACCGCGCAATGCGCGGGCCCCAACCGGCTTCACGCGAGAGACAGAAGCGGCAGATCGGTTTCGAGGCGGCGTGCGATGGAGGGTCGGTGGCGAGGAGCGCGCGGAGCGTACTTGTGTACGTGAGCACGCACCGCAGACAGCGAGCCGCCAGCGTGCGGCGGATCGGAAGCGAGATGCTGCTTCTGGTGGGCCATCCAGGACTCGAACCTGGAGCCAATGGATTAAGAATGCAGCGAGTACGAATGCGAAACCCGCTTTATCTAACGATTTCGCGGAGCACATAGGGTCAGTAAAGGCCACCAAACGTCCCGAAACGACCCATTCTGGACACGGTGTCCAGAATGAAGAGCGCGTTGTGCCGATGTCCGACGTCCATGCGGCTGCGGCCGCACTGCTTCATCGGGTAGCCGACGGCGGTGAAATCCCGATCGACGTGTTGCACGGGTTTGCGGAGTTCGTGCTGCGCTCGGAGCTCGTTGCGGGTAGCCGGCAGGTGCTCGACGCGTCGCCTGAGCTCGCTGCAAGGCGCGCGGTCGAGCTTGCGAGCGTTGTCTTGGCTTTCGGGGCGAGAGCTGACGTCGAAGAAGAAGGGAAAGACCCCAAGTGAGTCGCGGCGGAGCAAGGAAGCAGAAGTCTAGAATGGTCTCCTTCCGTGTCGATGAGGACGATTTCGCCCGCCTCGATGCCCTCGCCCGCCAGACGAGCTGCTCGCGCGCAGAGGTGCTCCGACGCTGCCTCCAGGGCGTTCGCCTAAAAAGCACCACCGACGCTCAGGCCCTTGCCGCGGTGTCGCGGGTCCACGCCGACCTCAACCGCGTCGGCGCCCTTCTCAGGCTTGCTATTCGAGAAGGCGTCGGTGATCGCTCCAGCTACTACGGATTGAACGTCGAGCTTCGTGATGCCGTCCGCCAAGTGTGTCGGGCGGTGGAGCGTTTGGCTGGGCAGCCGTGATCGTCCGGCACCAGCGCGCTTCGTCATCCGACAGGGGCTTTCGTCAGCTCGCGCGCTACATTCGGGGTCGAAGTGCCGAGCCGCGGGCAACCTGGTTCCTGGCCGCCAATCTTCCTGGCGTCACCACGACCGACGACCTCGAACTCGCATGCCGACTTGTAGAGGCCGTGAACGCGCAGAACACCCGCGCGGGCAACAACCGCACTTACCACCTCGTCATCTCACTCCATCCAGAAGACCGAAGCCTCACCATGAAGGAGCTCAGGCATGTGGTTGAAAACCTCGTGGACACTCTAGGGTTCTCCGAGCACCAATACGTTGCCGCGCGCCACAACGACAAAGACCACGAACACGTGCATGTGGCGATCAACAAGATCCACCCCGAGACCTTTCGCATCCACTCTCCAGCCTGGGACCATCAAAGGCTCTTTGCTGCAGGGCGCGCCCTCGAGGCCGAGCTCGAGCTGACCCCGCTTCGATCCATGGCAAGGGAGCGAGAGAAGCTGTCCCAAAGAGCGGCCGACTGTGAAGCGCACCAAGGAATCGACAGTTTCGCACGTTGGACCCGAAAGACGCTCGCTCCTGCTCTTCGAGCAACCCCGTTGCAAAGCTGGGACGAGGTACACAACGTCTGCGGCCGGTTTGGCGTGGTGCTTCGGCTGCATGGCAACGGGCTCGTCTTCGAGGACGCTGAGCGCGGCATTCGCGTGAAGGCTTCGTCCCTCGGCCGGGAGTTCAGCAAGCCTCGGTTGTGCAAACAGCTCGGGGACTTCCGACCGGCATCTGTGCACCAGTTGGAAGCCAGCGATCGGGCGGCTCACCGGTATTCGCCCATCCCGCCCACGGTGGCGCAGAGCCTGTGGAATGACTACACGCAGTTACTCAACCAAGCCCGTGTGCAACGCCAGCACGCCTGGAGCGGCTACAGAGACTCCGCCTCCCACGAGCGTCGACGATTCGAGGAGAAGTACCGACACCAGCGAAGCCTACTTGCCGCCCTGCCCATCTCGGGTCGCGACAGAAGGCGACTTTCACAACAGCTCGCGCTCCGCCAAGCCATCGAATCTCGGGCCCTCAAGCGGAAGCTCGCAAATCAACGGCAGGCGATTCAGAAGTGCCCGCACCCTGGCAGTTGGCGCCATTTCGTCGCCAGCCGCGCCGCGAGCAGGGACGCCCGTGCGATTCGACTTCTGCAGCGACAAGAGCAGGAGCGAAGCCCATGGGATCTAGAGAGGGGCTCGTGACGGCCACGCCATTCGTGCTCGGGTCGCCGTCGTCGTCCCGCATGCTCCCCTCGCGACGACCCACGGGTCCGGGGCATCTTGCCGAGGAGCAGGAGGCGCACAGATCGGCTTACCCGCGTGCCTTCATTCTTCCTACGCCCTCCCCTCCGCCCGGCTCCGTTGCCTGTCCTCGAGGGGGGCGTATAGTCGACCGGTGCCATTAGCGCTTCGATGTGGCGCGCTCGGCGTCTTGTTGATGGCTGGCCAGCTGGGGTCCGCAGAGCGGGCGCTCGCGGACGCCACCTATGACGAGGCCTTTCGACGCGCCCTCGTGCTCGAGGCGGAGGACGATCCCGCCGCGGCGGTCGCCGTCCTGGAGTCGCTCGTGGACTCACATCCGGACGACTACCTCCTCTTCCTCCAGCTGGGTTGGCTCTATTTCCTGCTTGAAGACTTCGAGAGCGCCGAAGCCCACTACGGGCGAGCGAGCACCCTCTCGAAGGGAGGCGCCGAGCCGGAGCTCGGGCTTGCCTGGGTCTATCTACGGACCGATCGGCCCGACGAAGCCCTCGAGGCCTTCGACCGGGTCCTCGCGATGCGACCGGCGGATGCCTCGGCCCTCGAGGGGCGCGCCCTTGCCGTCGAGGCGGCCCGCGCGATGCGCCTCTACGTCGACGGGAGCGTCACCCTCCACCTCTACCCGGGAAATCCCTTCAAGGCGTGGGCGCTCGGACTCGCCCCTTCGCTCGACACACGGATCGCGCGCCGCATGCTGGTGGGCGCGACGTATCGGTACGCGGCATACGCGATACGGGACACGGGTACCGGGCCCGGACCGGGCCCGGGGCCCCGGTCCGG
>CALJYC010000250.1 GCA_937984275.1 uncultured bacterium
GCGTCCGCTCTCTGTTCGGGTCGGTGAGCTGGCGTCCACCCGTGCTGTAGGTATCGAAGTCCATCCGCAGAATCGGGCGGAACCGTTCGAGCTGGGCAAGCTTGCTCTGCGTGTTGGCGGACATCCTCGGACCGACTCTCCCGAAATGCTGCCGGATCTTCTCGATGTCCGTGTCCGGCGCGTAGGGATCGAGCGCGAAGGCGTCCTTCAACACGTAGTAGGCGGCTCTCGGATAGACGTTATAGATACCGTCTGAGTTGGGGCGCCCTATGGAGGTGATCCCGAACCACTCCTCGTTCATGTTGTTCTGTCCCTCGACGTAGTCGTTCGGGTACGCGGCGTTCCCCCACGAGGCGGTGGTGTCGTGCTTGTCGAGGTTGACGTCCTGCTTGTACTTCCACCATTCGTCGCTCCATTCAAAGATCATGCCGCCGATGGCGTTTTGCACCCTGCCCTTGCCGTAACTCTGCTCGTAAATCTCCTGCCATTGGGCCTGCAGGTACTGGGCTTGGGCGACCGTATCTTCGATCCCGCGTTTCGCGTCGAACGCGTCGGCGCCAAACTCGGTGTACATGAACGGAAGGCCGAGCTCTTTTTCAACGCGTTCGAAGATATCTCTCGACGACGCGCCGCGGTAGACGTTGCTGCCGAACACATCGATGTTGGGGCATTCCTCTTTGATGACCTCGATGAACCCGACGTCGCCGTTTGCGATGGCCACCGGGTGGTTTTTGTCCGCAGCGTGGATCAGGTCCGTGATCTCCCCAAACAACGAATACAAGAAGACTGCGCGGGCATCACCCTGCTCCGCCTCCGGCAAATCTTCGATCTCATTGGACTTCCAGTAAAGTCCGTAGTTGTTCTCGTTGCCGAGCAGCCACATCAAGAAGCCGGGCGTATCTTTGTATTGCTGAACCAGCGCCGCCATCTCCTCCTTCACCAGCGACCGAAAGCGCTCCTCGGAGTAGTCGACCGGATTGACCCATGTCCCGTCGATCGTCATGCCGTAGCGGCCCACGGAGTGGTTCAAGACCGTGTAGATGCCGTACTTCTCGTAGATGTACGTGATCCATCGCGGAGGAATCCCCAAGTACTGCCGAATGACATTGACGTGCATCTCCTTCAGCAGTCGCATGTCGCCCTCTAGCGCTTCGATGATCACCTCATCGGGCTTGCTCCAGAAGTTGTAGGTGTAGTTCTGGCCGATCGGCTTGTATCCCCAGTTCATCCCGAAAACCATCGTGGGCTTGCCGTCGATCAGAAGCTGGTATCCACGTTCGTCCTTGTGGACCTTGACGACGTTGGGAGCATCGGTCTTGACGGTGGTCGGTGCGGATCCGGGCGGTAGCGCCACTGGTCGCGCGGAAGCCGGTGGTGGTGCGGGGTCGTCTGGCAGTACGGGTGCGCCCGGCGGTGGGGGTGCGTCTGACGGTTGAGGTCCAGGTCCAATTGGCGGTGTGGGTGTGCCTGACGGTGCCGGCGCCCGGGGTTCTTCTCCGTACTGTTGCGCCGCGGCAAGTGCAGGCCACAAGACGACGACGAGCATGATGGCAATTCTCATGCCGCCTGCTCCGCTGGGATCTTGTTGTCTCGGACGATCCGGCTGTACATGTGCCCCGATGCTTTGATGATTCGTTCCTGGGTTTCAAAATCGACCCAGACGATGCCAAAGCGCTTTGCTAACCCAAGCGCCCACTCGAAATTGTCGAGCAGCGACCACAGAAAATAGCCGTGCAGAGGAACGCCCGCGTCGATCGCGGCAAGGCACGCCTGCAGGTGGCTCTTCACATAATCGCAGCGCCGAGTGTCCTGAACAGACCCCTCCTGCCCCGGCCCCGTCGCGTAAGCGGCGCCATTTTCGGTCACGACGAAAGAGCCCGGCTCGTAGTCGGCGTTCAATCGCACGAGGCTATGAGTCAGCCCCTTGGGATACACCTCCCAGCCCATGTCGGTCAGCTCGGCGGGGTCGGGAACCGCAATGGTTCTCGGTTCGTTGTCGGCCTCGGGAATCGTGGCGCTGCGCACGACGGCCCGGCTGTAGTAGTTGACGCCCAAGAAGTCGATTGGGGTGTTGATTTCCTCGAGGTCACCAGGCCGCACAAAGCTCATGCCATCGGGCAGCCGACCTTCGCGCTCGTGGTACTCGATCACGTCTTTCGGGTATCGGCCCCGATAGATCGGATCGAGGAACCAGCGAATCAGCTCGCCGTCGAACTGTCGAGCGGCGGCCCGGTCGGCCTCGCTCGGCGACGCAGGTTCGCACTCGGACACGTTGAGCGTAATGCCGACCTTGGCTCGAGCCGCGTTACTGCGAATCACCGGCAGGGCCCGCCCGTGACTGAGCAGCAAATGATGCGACGCCGCCAAGGCGTCCGGCCAGCTTCGTTTCCCAGGGGCGTGGGCACCTTGGGCATATCCGAGGACGCTCACGCACCATGGTTCGTTATGCGTGATCCAGTGCGCCACGCGATCTCCAAGACGCCCGATCACCGCGTCAGAAAACTCCACGAACGCATCGACGGTTGAACGGCTCGTCCAGCCGCCCTCGTCTTCGAGCACCTGAGGAAGGTCCCAGTGGTAGAGCGTCGCCCACGGCGCGATCCCAGCCCCTAGAAGCCCATCCACCAGCCGGTCATAAAAATCGAGCCCGGC
>CALJYC010000251.1 GCA_937984275.1 uncultured bacterium
GATCTCCCCTTCTGCCCGCGGCTGAATCAACTGCTCGCTGATCGGCATCGGCCCGCCGTTTGGGTAGTGCATCTTGTCGGTGAGATACCCGAAGTCAGGCTGAAAAACCCCCAGCATCTCCTGAACGGCGAGGCTGGTCACGCCGATCTTCTTGCCGATGATCTTCTCGCCATCGTCTTCGATGCGGCGGTTCACCATCCGCAGCGAGACATGATATGCGTCCTCGATTCGAATCTCCGGCCAGCGCTCGGTGAGAGGGCTCAGGGTTCGACGCGCGCGCAATGCGCCATACAGCTCGTCGCCGAGCTGCTCGATTTTTTTTCTGCGCGCTGCATCATCCATACCTAGATGAAGAAGTCAGTGCTTTTTTGGCCAAAGAGCACGCCGCCCATGTTGGCCGCCGGGCTGTCCGGGCCGTTTGCATGGTGTAGCCGAATCGCGTGCACGTCTTGGAAATGGCGGTTGATCGGGTGATCCACGAAAGCCGCGCGAGCGCCGCATGCGACGAACAATTGCTCAACGACTTCTGTGGCAACCCGTACGGCTCGCGCCGAGTCGTTACGGAAATGAACCCGGCGGTCCAGCGGGATCTTCTCGCCTCGCTGTAGGTAGCCAAACATCTCCGCGAAATCGCGGCGAAGGGTCAGGACCTCACGATCGAGAACGGCGGTCGCTTCAGCCGCCACGACGCTATTCGTGAAAGACTCCTTGGCCTTACCACCCGTAGCCTGGGAGACCTTCGTCCTCATGAAATCCACGTAGGAATCGAGTGCCCCAAGAGCCGCACCGACCGCCGGAGTGGAAACCGAACGCACGTGGATCTGGCCGAAGGGGTACCTGTAGACGGGTGATGCGTTGACCTCGTTGCCTGGGCTCTGCTGCCTGAAGCCATCCGTGAACTTGTGCATTCGGTAGTCGGGCACGAACGCGCCGTCGACCACCACGTCTTTGCTGCCTGAGCCCCGAAGGCCCGACACAAACCAGTTGTCAATGATCTCGTAGTCGGAGCGCGGCACCAGAAACGTGCGCATGTCGGGCGGCTTGCCTTCTTCGGTCGGCACGAAGCCCCCGAGGAACACCCACTCGCAAGCGTCGCAGCCGCTCGAAAACGACCAGCGGCCGCTGAGCTTCACGCCGCCGTCGACCCACTCGGTCTTGGCGACAGGCATGTAAGACGACGAGATCAGCGTTTTGGGATCCTCGCCCCACACCTCGTCCTGTGCTTCGGGCGGAAAGAGCGCGAGCTGCCACGAGTGAACGTTGAGCACTCCGTACACCCAAGCGCTCGACGCGCAACCCCGGCCAAGCTCGAGTTGCAAATCGAAGATGATGGAGGGATCCATCTCGTAGCCGCCGTAGCGCGTGGGCTGCACTACCTTGAAGAAGCCAAGGCGGTGGAAGTCCTCGATCGTCTCGTCGGGAATCCTGCGTAGCTCGGCTGCTTTCTTCGACCGCTCCTGCAGCGTGGGAGCAAGCTCGCGAGCGCGCTGAATCAGCTCTTCGCGTGTCGGCATGGGGCTTTGGTCTCCGTCCATTCTCGTATCTCCAGGCGCCGTCGGGTGGGTACCGCCGGCGTTCGATAGGTCAGTCAGTCCCGGCTTTACAGAAGGGCCGCCTCGGGCCATAAAGTAGAACGTGTTCTAGCCCACCAGCTGGGACATGTCCAGCGGGCTCATGGGAACATAGGGCTCGGCCTGGGACCGGGAAAGGACGCAATTGCATGCCGATACCGAGTGGCCTCAAAGCCATCGATCTGATGATGAACATCCCCGACGGGGACCCGACCGCCTGGTATGAGTTCATCAAGCCACTGCTGCTGGATGAGGAGAGCCGGAAGGTCTTCAAGATGCCCGCTCAGTACATGTTCAAGGACATCCCGCAGATCGAAGATCAGAAGGACTATGTCCAGTACGCGATCGCGGAAATGGACAAGTGGGGCATCGAGCAGGCGATGCTCGGCATCTCCGGACCGAACTCGACGAACCTCGAAGCGTGTCGCACGTACCCCGAGCGCTTCTTCCCTTCGTACGGGGCGAATCCAAACAACGGGATGGAAGAAGTCCGGAAGATCCGGAAGCTCCACAAAGAGCATGGCCTCAAGGCCGTGACCGGATTTCCGTCGGGCCTTTGCCCACAGGTTCCCCTCAACGACAAGAAGTACTACCCGATCTACGCAACTTGCGTCGAGTTGGACATCCCGATCTGCCTCTGCGTCGGTGTCCCTGGGCCGCGCATCCCGATGGAGCCGCAAAAGGTCGAGCACATCGACGAAGTGTGTTGGTTCTTCCCGGAGCTCAAGTTCGTGATGCGCCACGGGGGCGAGCCCTGGGTCGATCTCGCCGTGAAGCTCATGCTCAAGTACCCCAACCTCTACTACAGCACGAGCGCCTTCGCGCCCAAGCACTACCCGAAGTCGATCATCCACTACGCGAATACGCGCGGCACCGACAAGATCATGTACGCCGGGTACTTTCCGATGGGCTTGTCGCTCGAGCGCATCTTCACCGACATGCAAAACGTACCCTTCAAAGATCACGTCTGGCCGAAATTTCTGCGCGAGAACGCGATGCGGGTGTTCAAGCTAGAAGAATAGGAGATTTCTTCCTTTAAGCGGGCGTGCTAGCGTCACAGCTGGCAGGGCCAGCCGAAAGCAGGCATATGGAGGTCGCGTGTCGGCAACACCTCCTGACCCGCCGCGAATTGTCATGCTCAGGCACGCCGCTGATATACGTACGTTGATCTACATGGCCGTCACGACGGCCCTTCTCGTCGTTCAATGGAGCCGCGACTCGTTCAGCCCAGTGTTGTTCGCCGCGTGCCTCTTCATGGCGGTTTCTGTTGCGGTGATCGCCCACAACCACAACCATCTCACGATCTGGAAGTCGAAGACGCTGAACACGCTCACGGACTACTGGCTCACCCTGTTCTACGGCTTCCCGGCCTTCTGCTGGATCCCGACGCACAACCAGAACCACCACAAGTTCAACAACCGCAAGGGCGACTACACGATCACCTATCGCTTTACGGAGAAGACCAATCTCTTCACGCTTCTGACGTACCCGGCGGTGAGTGGGTTTCATCAACAGAAACCAATTCGCGACTACCTCAAGAAGCAATACGGGATCAACCGGAGCCGCTTTTGGTTCTGCATCTCGGAGTATGTGCTCTTGGCGAG
>CALJYC010000252.1 GCA_937984275.1 uncultured bacterium
TTGGGTGGCCATCCACCGCGAGCAATACGTCTCCCGGCTTCAACACGCCGTACGCGGGCCCTGCATAGTCGACGCGAATGACGAGCGCGCCTGCCTCTGCCGGGCGCATGCCTGCGGCGACGCGCTGTGCCTCACTCTTCATGTTCTGAACACGGATCCCTAGGCGCGGGAAGCCGTGGTACCGCCCGTCCTTCACGTCCTCGAGGAAATGACGGATGACCGGCGCCGGAATCATGTAACCAACGTTCTCGGCGTCGTCGAGCGACTGCATCGCAATGCCGACAATGCTCTCGTCGCTGATTACGGGCCCACCGCTGTTTCCCGAGTTGATGGCCGCATCGATTTGTGTCGAGAGCAGTCGTCGCCCCGACTGCGCGTAGGAGTCGACCTCGATGCGCGACACGATCCCGGAGGTGATCGACAGCGTCCTCCCGCCCTCCGGAAAGCCCCATACCTGCACTGCTTGTTGCAACCTCGGCGTCTCGCCGATGGGAAGTGCTCGCGCGCCCTCGAAGAAGTCTTCGTCCTGAACCTCGACCAGCGCGAGGTCGGCGTCATGACTAATGAATGTCACGGTCGCAGGAAACTGCTCGCTCGCGTCGGCGCGCTTTACCTCGATCGCCACCGCGTCTGCCACCACGTGTGCGTTGGTGAGGATGCGATTGCCGTCGATGATCACGCCCGACCCGCCGTACAACTCGGCACCTTCGGTCTGCCACGGCATGGCGAGGTCTGGCGGATCCGAATAGACGGAAAACTCCACCACACTGGAGGTGATGGAGGGGGATTCGGCATGACCTGCGCCGGGCGATGCGCCGACGACCACAAGGGTTAGCGCCAACGCCAAGAAGACGATCGCGCGCGCGTTTACTCTCATGGAGTCAGTGTGACCCGAAGGCCGCCGCGAAGATAATCGGCTGTAACTCGGCGCTTTGGGCACGCTCGTTCGTGCCAAAATCTGAGCTCAACCCGACTACGACCAGCAACAAAAGCATAAGCACGTACCGCATACCCACCCCCTTCGTGGCGCCTGCACGGCTCGATCAATGGACAGGATGATCTCACTTTCCCTGGGCTGCGTAAAGGAAGCGTTGGTCCCCTGAATTGCAGGGCCAAGTCGTGGTAGGGGGGTGGGATGAGAATCGACACGTTCAACGGGGAAACCAACTGGGCCAAGCTTGCCGCGGCAGGACGACAGGCCGAGGCGTTTGGGTTTGATGGGTTCGCGATTCCGGAGATCACCGGCGACCCCCTGATTCATGCGGCAATGGTGGCCAACGCGACCGAGCGGATTCAGGCGCGGACGGCGATCGCGGTGGCTTTCCCGCGAAGCCCGATGGTGCTCGCAAGCCAGGCGTGGTCGATCCAAGTGAACTCCGGTGGGCGGTTTGCCATGGGCCTGGGCACGCAGGTCAAAGGGCACAACGAGCGGCGGTTCAGCACGCCGTGGAAGGCGCCCCGGAGCCGGATGGTCGAGTACGTGAAATCGCTGCGCGCGATTTGGCGCTGCTGGGAGCTCGGAGAGCGCCTGGATTACCAGGGAGATTACTATCAGTTCACGTTGATGACTCCAGAGTTCACGCCCCCGAAGTCGAACCTGCCGATGGTGCCGGTTTACTTGGCGGCCGTTCGGCCGAAGATGATCGAGTCGGCAGCAAGCGTGGCGGACGGGCTTCGTCTGCATGGCTTCTGCACGAAGAAATACTTGCAGGACGTGGTGTGGCCCGCGATCGACCGTGGCCTGAAATCCGCCGGACGCTCGCGCAGTGAGCTCGACGTGTGCGGCGGTGGCTTCATCATGACCGGGCCGGACGAAGAGACTGTGATGAAGAATCGCGAGTGGGTTCGATACCGGCTTGCGTTTTACGGGTCGACGCCGTCGTACTTGCCGGTGATGTCCCTGCACGGCTGGGACGACTTGGCGCAGAAGCTGCTTCACATGTCGAAGACGGGGCAGTGGAAGCAGATGGCTGCGGAAATTCCGGACGACATGCTCGACGAGTTTTGCGTGTACGCACCGTACGATCAGCTGCCGGAAGCGATCGAAGGCCGCTTTGGCGGGATTTCAGACACCGTGGAGTTCGGCTTCGAGGACGGCACCGACGTCGACTTCGCGCAGGACGTCATCGCGCGCGTGCATCAAATCGAAAGCCGATTCGAGGCGCCCGCCAACCACTACGACTAGCCCGCGCGCTTGCTCAGCACGAGAAGCGCCGACTCGGCGGCAAGGTTCGGGTCTTCGTCCTCGCCGATGATGCGGCCCGCGGTGTCGTCGTAGTAGCGGGCTTGCTCGACGGTAACGCCCATCTTTTCGCAGAGCTCCAACATGTCGCGGATCGAAGGAAAGCGCCGGTTGGGCGTGTTGTACCACTCATAGGAGTACGAGCCGGGGGCCTTGGGGGCCCGGCCTTCGAGGCCGAACATCTCGCGGAGCGTTCGGTGCGCGAAGTTGGTGAAGCCGACGACGGCGCGGCGGCCCACGCGGAGCGCGTCTTCGAGCAAGCGCTCGACATTGGGAACGGCCTGAAGCGTGGACGACAGCACGACGTAATCGAAACGGTTGTCGTCGAACTCGGGGAGCCCGACGTTGAGATCGTAGTCGATCGCCTCGACACCGTGTTGCATGGTGGACGCGATTAAGTCCGTGCTGACCTCCACACCGCACAGAAGCGGCGCGCCGCGCTCTTTCAAGCGCGCCAGCAAATCGCCTTCTCCGCAACCGAGGTCGAGGACCGAGCTGGCCGGCGGAATGAGCTCCAGGATGCGATCGTCCTCCGCGCTCGCTCGGGGCAGCGGCGGCCTGGGCGCACCCAACTTCGATGCCACCAACGGACTAAACGCCTCGATGTCGTCGCTCAGAAGGAAACTATCGTGCCCGCCGTCGGTTTCGATTTCACAATAAGAAACTGGCTGGCCGAGCGTCGTCATCATCGACACCAGCTCCCGCGACTGGTCTGGTGGGAAGAGCCAGTCGCTCGAAAACGAGATCACCAGCCAATCGCATTGCGCCGCACCAAACGCTTCGAGCCTCTTTTCGCGCGTGTCGCCGAGGTCGAAGTTGTCCATCGCGAGGGTGACTGCCACGTAGGAGTTCGCGTCGAAACGCCCAACGAACTGCTTGCCTTGATACGCGAGGTACGAACCGACCGAGAAGCGCTTCTCGAAATCGGTCACGATGTCGCGCGGCGCGTGCCGGTCGAGGTCGAACTTCCGGGTCATCGCCTCCGAAGACAAATACGTGATGTGACCGAGCATCCGAGCAAGGGCGAGGCCGGTCCGGGGGAAGTCACCCGTGCCGTAGTACTGCCCGCCGTGAAAGTGCGGGTCGCTTTGGATCGCGTTGCGGCCGACGACGTCAAACGCGATCGCTTGCGCGGTGACCCGCGCCGACCCGGCAATGACCACCGCCGTTTGGACATGCTCAGGATGCCGCGTCGCCCAACACAGCGTCTGATGCGCTCCGAGCGAGCCACCCACGACGGCGCGGAGACGCCGGATGCCGAGCAAGTCCACCAGCCGCTTCTGCAGGTCGACCATGTCCTCCACGGTGACCAAAGGGAAATCGCTTCCGTAGGGAATGCCGCTCGCCAGATTGATCGTGGCCGGCCCCGTCGTTCCACGACAGCCGCCGAGCACGTTCGAGCAGATCACGAATAGCCGGTCGGTATCGACGGCCTTACCCGGGCCCACGAGGCCTTCCCACCAGCCTGGATCATCGTCCTCATCGTGGCGCGCGAGGTGAGAGTCCCCGGTGATCGCATGACAGATCAGCACGGCATTGCTGCGGTCGTCGTTGAGCGTGCCGTACGTCTCATAGGCGACCTCGACGCCCGGGAGCGTTCCGCCGTGGCGAAGGCTCATGGGCGTCGGGAAGACGGCCGTCTGCACGTGACGGAGCGGCTTCCCGCTCCGCATCGAATCCGTGCTTTCGAATTCTTCGACCACGAGAGTCGGTTAGCCTACCCCACCGCGGCTGCAAGCGCTTGGTCGATGTCGGCGATGATGTCTTTCACATCTTCGATGCCCACCGAAATGCGCACGTACTCCGGCACGACGCCCGTCTGCTGCTGCTCCGCCGGGCTCAACTGCTGGTGAGTCGTCGAAGCGGGATGAATGACTAGCGTCTTGGCGTCGCCGATGTTCGCGAGGTGCGAGCAGAGCTTCACCGAGTTGATGAACTTCTTGCCCGCTTCCATGCCGCCCTTGATGCCAAAGCCGAGGATCGCGCCCTTCCCGTCCGGGAGGTAATGGTTGGCGCGCTCGTTGTCGGGATGCGACGGAAGGCCCGGGTAGTTCACCCACTCGACCGCGTCGTGCTGTTCGAGGTGCTCGGCGACCGCCTGCGCGTTCTCGCAGTGGCGCGGCATCCGAAGGTGCAACGTCTCGATCCCTTGTAGGAACAAGAACGCTGCAAATGGGCTCATCGCTGCGCCGGTGTCGCGGAGCCAGTGCGTTCGGGCTTGCACGCAGAATACGATGTTTCCCATCGGAGCCAGTGCATCGGCAAGGACGGCCCCGTGGTAGTTCGGGGACGGCCCACAAAACTCCGGCCATTTGTCGCGGTTCTCCGTCCACTGGAAGTTCCCCGAATCAACGATGCAGCCACCAACGTGCGCACCGTGACCGCCGATGAACTTCGTCGTCGAATAGACATTGATGTCGATCCCGTACTCGAACGGCCGGAACAGACACGGCGTCATCACGGTGTTGTCGCAAATCACCGGAATCGAACCGTGCGGCGCGCTGTGGGCGGCCTCGGCGATGGCCTTGAAGTCCGGCACGTCGTTCTTCGGGTTGCCCATCGACTCGATGTAGACGAGGCGGGTGTTCTCATCGACGAGGTCGTGAATCTGCTCCGGGTGCGCCGGGTCGAAGAACCGCACCTCGATGCCGAGGTTCTTAAACGTGTTGTTGAACAGGGTCCAGGTCCCGCCGTACAAGCTGGTCGCCGATACGAA
>CALJYC010000253.1 GCA_937984275.1 uncultured bacterium
GCCATTCCCGCAGACGTCTATGCATTCGGCTGCTTGATCTTCGAAGCCTACACCGGGAAGACATTGTTCGACGGCAACGGTGAAGCCGCGATGATCACGCAGCACATCACGCACGACGGAGACCCGGACGCGGTGCGAGCACTGCTCGAGTGCCCAGAGACGCGAGAGCTCGGCACATTGATCGCCCATTGCCTCCGGCGCGACCCGCACGACCGGATTACGATTCGCCAGGCTCGCCAGTTCCTCGCCAACTTGAGCCTCGGTGTCGAAGACCAGCACTGGCCCTTACGCATTGCGAGTTAGGCCAACCGGTTAAACGCGAAGCGGGCCCCAGACCAGAGTCCGGAACCCGCCCCGCTGTAAGTACGCCGTGCCCGGTGCTAGTGGTGACTACTCAGCAGGGGCGTCCTCTTGGGCCTCAGCGGGAGCAGCGTCCTCTTGGGTCTCGGTCGCGGCGTCCTCTGGCCCCGTGTCGGCGATGTGGAACTCGACGCGGCGATTCTGCGCGAGCTCCGCCTTCGTCTTGGCGTCGGGTACGAGCGGCCTGGTGGGACCGAAGCCCTCCGAGATCAATCGCTCCTTGCTCACCTTGCCTCTACCGACGAGGTAGCGGACCACGGTGTTCGCGCGCATCTTGGACAGCCTCATGTTGAACTTGAGACTACCGGTCGAGTCACTGTGACCCTCGACTCGAATGAGCTCGATCTCCGGATGCGCGTTCATGACCTTTGCCACGTTGTCTAGGAGCGCAAAGGAGCGCTTCTGCATTTTGTGGCTTCCGGTCTTGAAGTAGACCTTCTCGAGGATCTCGAGCCGGCCTGCGCCGATGACGACCAGCTGGGCCTCCTGACAGCCATGGTTCTCCACGGTGCCTGGCTCATCCGGGCAGTTATCAACACGGTCAGGAACACCGTCGCCATCGCGATCGGGGTCCGGACAGCCGTTGTTCTCTGGCGGGCCGGGCTCGTTCGGACACTGGTCGTCGACGTCAAGGATGCCGTCGCCATCGTTGTCCGGATCGGGACAGCCGTCCTCGTCCTCGAAGCCGTCGATGTCCTCGGCGTCATCCGGGCAACCATCGTTGACGTCGAGCACGCCGTCCCCGTCGTTGTCTGGATCAGGACAGCCGTCCTCGTCCTGGAAGCCATCGAAGTCCTCAGGCTCGTTTGGACACTGGTCGACGTCGTCCAGAATTCCGTCGCCATCGGAGTCCCCGATCACTTCCGGCTCGGGCATCGTGAAGCCGATCATCCCGACGCCACGCCAGTCGGGCGAGCCGTAACCGGCGGTCACGCCCGCGCTGCCCGACACACCGACCACGAACCCCTTCGGATGAAGGTACTTGAAGCCGCCGAGCACCTCGACGGGCGTTTCCTCTCGGGTCCACCAATCCACGGTGCTGTTTGCTGCGGTCCGGCCGAAGGCTTCGGCAGAGATCATGAACTGGTCTTGAGCGATCATGAACAGCAGACCGCCACCAAAGGTGAACTCGTTGCCGACGAAGAGATTGTTAGTGACGAAACGTTCCGGGCCGAGCTTGTAGCCAGCCTGAATCGGGATACGAACGACATCGCCGGCATTAAATGTCATCAAGAGCTCGAACCAACCGCCGAGGTAGGGCGACTGGTCGGCCTGACCACCGTACCTCTGCTGGTTGTCCGCAAGCGACGCGGTGTTGATTGTCATGGTCGCCTGCAAGGCGAGCTCGAACACGTCGTGCCGGTTGCCGTACAGGGTGCCTCGTGCACCTAAGTACACGTCGCCGAAGTGACCGCCGTTGGGGAGCAGGTACTCAAACCCCCCACCGGGCGGCAGACCCGCCTGCGCGCCCTGCCCCGCATCGATGATGAAGTGGTACGGGATGTCCATGTAAATGACGAGGCGGTCCCAAAACCCCACGTTCCAGTTGAGGTGGCCGGTCAACTGCCGGTGCACTACCGAAGAGGTCGTGCCGTTCGCCGCCTGTTGGAACACCAGCGCGTCATCGCTGTAGTCCATATAGACCATGAACCCGAAGCGCTTGTGGCCCTGGCCGTCCGCCGTGCTGGTCGCAAAACCGTCGGTGGCCAACTCGGCTGGCCTGAACTGGTTCAGGTCGATCTGCGTGGACTGGGCCGAAGCGCCAGAGGCAGTCCCCATCACACTCACGAATACCGCTAGCAGCGTTGCGACCCAACCCCAGTTGAGCATCCTCAGGTCATCGCTCTGTTTCACGCCGTCCTCCATTTACGTCTTTGCCGTGAGCCGAAGCCCCCAATCCACCCGATAGTCTTGCCCCTAGTACCATTCCGGTAAAAAAAAGCGGAGAAAAACCATCTGAACGGATGCCCCGAAAGGCCGCTGATACAGAAACAATCCGCTAGGATCACATCCATGTCTTTCAAGGCTCCCTACCGTACTGCCCCGGCTCCAATCACGGGGATGCCTGCGGGAATCCCATACATCATCGGGAACGAGGCCGCGGAGCGGTACAGCTACTATGGCATGCGCGCGATCTTGGTCATCTTCATGACCAGGTTTCTGATGAACGCGAACGGCGAGCTCGACCTCATGACAGACGAGCAAGCCAAGACGTGGTTCCACGTGTTCGTCACGGCGGTCTACTTCTTCCCGATTTTCGGAGCGATCGTCTCGGACGCTTTCTTCGGGAAGTATCGAACGATCATAGTGCTATCGATCGTCTACTGCCTCGGTCACCTTACACTAGCGATCGACGATACGCGGACCGGTTTGGCACTGGGCCTCGGACTCATCGCGATCGGCTCGGGAGGCATCAAGCCTTGTGTGTCGGCGCATGTGGGAGACCAGTTCGGTCGGACCAATGCGCGTCTGCTACCGAAAGTATTCGGCTGGTTCTACTTCTCGATCAATGTCGGCGCGCTGGCATCGATCCTGTTCGCCGAGCCCCTCCTCCATCGTTTCGGTCCATCGGTGGCGTTCGGAGTGCCCGGTGTCTTGATGGCGCTGGCAACGCTCGTCTTCTGGATGGGTCGCAACAAATTCGTGCACATCCAGCCGGGCGGCGTGGCGTTTCTCCGTGAGGTCTTCAGCGGTGAAGGTCTCGCGGCGCTCGGCAAGCTCTTCATCATTTACGCGTTCATCGCGATGTTCTGGGCACTTTTCGATCAGCAGGGCTCAGCGTGGGTGCTGCAGGCCGCACGAATGGACCGCCACTTCATCGTGGAGTGGGACCCATCGCAAGCGCAGTGGCTCAATCCCGCCCTGGTTCTCCTGTTCATTCCCTTGTTCAACCGGGTGATTTACCCAGCTTTTGATCGCTTCTGGCCACTCACACCGCTGAGGAAGATCTCGATCGGGCTGTTCTTGACCGTGCCTGCGTTCCTGCTGCCTGCTTGGCTCGAGGCGCGACTCGACGCGGGTGAGACGGTCAATATCGTCTGGCAACTTGGCGGTTACATCATCATGACCGCTGCGGAGATTCTCGTCTCGATCACCGCGTTGGAGTTTTCGTATACGCAAGCGCCCAAGAAAATGAAATCGCTCGTGATGGGTGCGTTCCTAATGAGTGTGTCGATTGGAAATCTGTTCACCGCTGCCGTGAACTTCTTCATCCAGAATCCCGACGGCACGAGCAAGCTCGACGGTTCCTCGTACTACCTGTTCTTTGCTGCCGCGATGGCGGTCACCGCGATACTCTTCGTTCCCGTCGCGGCCTGGTACAAGGAGCGGACGTACATTCAAGACGAAGCGCCAAGTGAGGCAGTAGCGTGAGCATCATGGACATAGCTCGGGCTTGGGTCACGCAAGACCCCGATCCCGAAACGCGGCAAGAGCTCCAAGCCCTGATCGACGACGGCGACGTCTCGGCGGTCGAGGAGCGATTCGCGGGAACGCTGCAGTTCGGCACCGCAGGGCTTCGCGGACTACTGGGCGCGGGCCCCACCCGCATGAATCGGGTGACGGTCGCGCGCACCACCGCTGGACTCTGCGCGTGGCTCAAGCAGGAGGTACCTGACGTCGTGACCCGTGGCATCTGCGTGGGCCGCGACGCGCGGATCAATAGCGACGTCTTCGAACGCGACGTGATCGAAATCGCCACCGGGGCTGGCATTCCAGTGTGGAGCTTCAACGACGTGGTGCCGACGCCCGTCCTCGCGTTCGCCCTCCTCGAGCTTCGCACGGCGGGCGGTGTGATGATCACCGCAAGCCACAATCCGCCTGGCTACAACGGCTACAAAGTGTACTGGGAGAACGGCGCACAGATCATTCCCCCGAACGACCGTGGCATTGCGGACGAGATGCAGCACGCACCGTCCGCCGATCAGATCCCACGGCTCTCTATCGACGACGCACGGGCCAACGGGCTACTGCGGCAGGCCGACTCCCTGCGCGACAGCTACATCGAGCGAATCGCGGCGGACGCGAGCCACTCGAAGGACCGGGCCGACGTGCGCGTCGCGTACACCGCGCTTCACGGTGTGGCGGAGGACACGCTTCGCAAGGTGCTGGCGCGCGCGGGATTCGAGAACGTGCACAGCGTGAGCGAGCAGGCCGTTCCCGACGGCCGTTTCCCCACCGTTGCGTTTCCGAATCCGGAAGAGCCGGGAGCCATGGATCGGGTTCTCGCGCTGGCCGAACGGATCGATGCGGACCTGGCGATCGCCAACGACCCCGACGGCGACCGGGTCGCGGTCGCGGTTCGAGGCGAAAAAGGCTTCGAGGGTCTGTCGGGCAATGATGTCGGTGTACTGTTGGCCTACGACTTGCTTCGCCGGTACGACCAACCGGGCCAACCTGTTGTGATCTCGACGATCGTGAGCAGCCCAATGCTCGGCCCGGTTGCAGCAGCGCACGGAGCGCGCTGGGAACAGACCTTGACGGGGCACAAGTGGATCCAGAACCGTGCGCTGGAGCTGGCGCAGGAAGGCTTTTCTTACCTGTTGGGGTACGAAGAGGCCCTCGGGTACGCACCCTCACCTGCTGTGCGGGACAAGGACGGAATCAGCTCCGCGCTGCTGATTGTCGACATGGCTGCGCGACTCAAGAAGCACGGAGAGACGCTATTGGACGCGCGGGATGGGCTCTGGCGCGAGCACGGGTTCTTCACCGACCGTCAGATCTCGGTGAGGTTCGAGGGCGCCGATGCACAGGAGAGGATGTGCGCCGTCGTCGATCGCTACCGGGACGCGCCGCCGCCTCAGATCGGAGGGCAGCCGGTCGTTCGCATGCTGGATCTCGAACGACAGGTGCAGTGGACACCGTGGGGAGTCACGCCGTTCTCCGATCTCGCACCAAGCAACGTCGTCATCTTCGAACTGCAAGGCGGGCACCGGGCGATGATGCGCCCCAGTGGGACCGAGCCGAAGCTCAAGTACTACTTCTATGCGACCGCTCCAGCGCACTCGCGAAACGATCTCGAAGAATCGAAGAAGCAGGCGTTCGATGTGCTCGAACGCATGGCGCGGGATCTCACCGGTTCCAGCGGTTACTGAGCAGCGCGCGGGCCATGGCATCCCATGCCTGCGAGGCGCGATAGAGCTCGCGCGCCTGCCGTGCGTTCCTGCGGTGCCAAGGGAGTGGTGGGCGACCATACGTATTGGGGGGCGGCAGCCCGGCGCTGAGCCCGCGTGCCCGTTGCTCGCACGCCTCCGCCCGACGACGGCACAACGCTACGATGTCGTCGACCGGAGTCACGAGGTGGGGCGACAATTCGATATCCACCACCTCCGAGAAATCGCGCGAGCTAACACCCGCCAACCACATCGCGCGTTCTACATCGCGTCCCCGCGCAGCTGGTAAATGGGTCGACCAAGCATCTGGACGCAGCTCACGGATGTCGGAGTGATATGCCAGGCGCTCTTCGAGCGGTTCGGGTGTCTGGGAAGCCGGCCGAAGCCAAGCCGCGAGTCGAGCACGAAGCATGGGCTCCCTCGGTTTTCGCGGACGCCGCGTGCAAGGGTCAAAAAAGCTACTGGAGGGAGGCGCCTACGACGATCGCGATCGCCGCCAACAGAACTACCCCGGCCGCACCCCATAACAGGGCCGATCTTCGTCGCCTTCGATGATGTCCGGGTGCGTTCGGAGGCGCTGCCGAGAGGCGAAGTCCCTCTGGGAGGAGATCCGGACGAGCGGTAAGATCGTCGAGGCGGGTCGCGGTCGTCACCGGCATGGCGAGCGGATCGAACCTCGGGTCGCGTTGCGGCGCGCCCGTCGAGATTCGCCCGGTCGGCGCACGACTGCTCGGTCGATTTCGAACCGATGCGATTTCGAGCTTGGGCCCACCGCGTCCGAGCTCGATCTCATCGCCGGCGTTGAGGGCCGCGTGCTTGATCCGTTGACCGTTCAGCCAGGTGCCATTCCGGCTGCCGGTGTCGATCAAAAGATAGCGTCCGTCTTCGTTGCGGATCTCGGCATGCCGCCCAGACGCATCCAAGTCGACCTCGGGGTCGAAGTTCACCTCGCTGTCGGGCATGCGCCCGATGCGAATTAGATCTTGTTCGAATTCGAACTCCCGTCCTGAGTCGGCGCCCTTGATTTGGCGGAGTCGGATCATGGCCGGGCCTCAATCGGTGGACGGGATGAGCACGACGTCTGCCGGCACCCCAGGCTCCACGAGAACGTCTTTTCCGACTCGAGTCCCATCGACTTCTCGGGCCTCGAAATGATACGAGCCAGGCGGCAATCGCAATAGAATCACTTGGTCGAGTCGCAACGGGCCATAGCTTCGGTCATTGACGTAGAGCTCCCCGCTGTCGAGCGCCGCGCGAACCCTCACCTCGACCGGAATCTGGGCGTCCGCGTAGGCCGGAGGTGGCGGCGTCGTAGCCGCGGTGGTCGGAGTCGCGCGCTGACCCGCACTCACAATGGTGATCACCGCCGCCAATCCGAGCAGTGCCAACACCGAAGCCGCCGTCGACCAGGAAAACGACACGGGCCCGGCTGGATCGGAGGGTATCGCACGAACCGCCGGTCGCTGTCCCGGCATCGCGCGCGGCACCATGCTCTTGACCACGTGAGGCAGCGTCGGCCCCGCAGCTGGCCGCTCATCCTTGCCTCGTGGCAGTGGATACTGCTGGTAGAACGGGACGGCACCCTCTTCGGGCGGCTCGAGCGCGTCACCGTCGAAGTCGGCGATGATGCAGGTGATGTTGTCGTGCCCCCCGGCGGCGTTGGCGAGATCGATCAGGCGGTCGGCAAGCTCAGGCAGTGGGCCGACGCAGGTCATTTCCTCTTCGATGACGTCGTCGTGGACGAGACCGCTCAGACCATCGGAGCACAGAAGCACCCGGTCACCTCGCCGAAGCTCGACGAACGTCAGATCAACGGCGACCTGCTGCGTAGTGCCCAGCGCTTGGAGGATGATGTTGGAGTGCTCGAACTGTTCGGCTTCGTCTTCGGTGAGCTGCCCCGCTTCGATCAGCTGATTCACGAGCGACTGGTCCTTGGTGATCAAGCTCAACCGGCCGTTCCTGAGGATGTAGCAACGGCTGTCGCCGACCTGGCCCGCGAAGAGCACTTTGTCGACGAGACCCGCAACCGTCGCTGTCGTTCCCATCCCGCGACGGGTTCGGTCTTTCTTCGCGGAGAGAAAAATCCGCGCGCCAGCCTCCTCGACGGCGTCGACCAAGCGTCGGGCGAAGCGATCGCGGTCTTCGGGCGCACCGTCACCACGCAGCATCTCGAATAGCGTATCGACGGCCATGTGACTCGCGACTTCGCCGGCAGCGGCACCGCCCATGCCGTCACACACGGCCAGGCCTACGCCGCGGTCCGAAACCGAGCCCGAAAACTCTTCCTCGCCAGGCAGCGGACCGGAAGCGGCACCCAGATCGGCGACCATGAAGTTATCTTCGTTGTGCTCACGGATGAGCCCAACGTCGGTCTTGCCATACAGAGTGATCCAGAGTCCGTTCGGGGTAGGCCCCGGGGCTGCTCTGGGCGCGCGGCTCCAGCTCTCCGCGCCCGGCGCAGGAGCCAGCGTCTCGCCACCCTCGCTCGCGTTCGGCTGGTCGTCACCGTTATGGTGTGCGTCGCCGCTCATTCAGCCCCCGCCTGCATCCACTGACCCCGCCAAGACACTATAACGATACAGCCTACAGCCGAGGTGTCGAAATCTCCACCCATCAGGGGGCGGAATCTCGGGCCATTCGGGCCCTTTCACAGCAGGAAGTTGAATCCGACCCGCAGGACCAGCATGGCGTCCAACGCACCATTGGCCGCGCGCAGGGCGCCGTCTGCGGGAGTAGTGAACGACTGAGTTCGCAGAAGGTTCCCGGTGAGTAGGAACGAGAAGACCGTATTCGAGCTGAGCTCGACCTCGGCCCCGGCCCCGATCTCGACCGTCCCCCCGATGGTGGCCACGCGAAAGGAGGGGCCCAGCGTCAAGAAACCGCCTCGAAGGCGCAGGAAGGGGTGCGTCGCATGGTTTGGCAGGAAGGAATATTGGAGCAGCCCGGTGAACATCTGTGGAACCGTGATTTCGTAGACACCGTTCGCCGTGAGAAGCCAGAACTCGTACCCGAACCCCAGGCCGACCCCGTTGGCCCATCGGTAGGAGAAGTTGAGGCCGATGGCCCAGCCGAGATCGGCGATACACTCATAGCCGGCAGGGCAGAGTCGATTGGTGGAGAGGGGCACGACCAGGCCCGTTTCGGCTCCGACGGCGATCGACCCTTCCCTCTGCGGGGGCCCGCCAGGCAGCTCCCCCGAATCGGCCCGACCCAGCTGCGGTGCGGCAAGGCACAGGGCCCCAAGACAAATGGCTGCGGCGCGGGTTGGCACGGTCGTAGCATAAAGGGTCGGATCCCGCGTGGACAAGATTGACAGCCCCCGACCCTCTCTTATAGTAGCGCCGATTCGACCCGCTTACAGGTTTTCACATGGAGATCTTCCTAAACAAGCGCGCGATGCGGCAGGTCCGACTTTCGGTGGCCGACGCGATCGAAGACGGTGAAATCGACGCCTTGCGCGAAGACCTCGTCGGCGTCTTTTCGGACGACGACATCGAGGAAATCGAACGCCGCATCGACAGCGGCGACTTCTATGACTTCATCACGGAGATTCTGGAAGAGTGGTCCGGCGAGGATCTGGACGAGCTCATGGAGCTCCTAGAAACCCAGCTCGCCGACGCTGACGTCGACTTGAAGTACACAGCGCCGGAAAATGACGACTCCGACGACGACGTCGAAGAAGAAGAAGAAGAGACCGAGGAAGAGCTCATCGTCGACGAAAGCGACGACGACGTCTAAGCCGCACGCTTGAAGGTCAACCTCGAGCGAGCTGCCCACCGCCCCCTCAGTACGTCGACTTCTACATAGGAGAACGGCTCGCGATGGCCAGCACAGCGATTGGGTCGGCGCCTAGACGTGTGTCGATGCATGGAGCCGTGGCGACGGGGCTCCCAATCGCGAGCACCCCGTCGCGAGCCGTTCTCCGGTGGCGCAGCTACGTTTCGTTGGGGGTGATTGACAGCCCGCCCCCCTCACGCTACCAGCATCGCCGCTCTCCCCGAGAGCAAACCTAGGCCACCGTAGCTCAGTTGGTAGAGCAACGGTTTCGTAAACCGTAGGCCGGGAGTTCGAATCTCCCCGGTGGCTCCCGCAAAAGCCGGCACTTCGTGATCTTGCTGGTACTTCAGAACGCCGGTGCTGGTACTAGTGCTGGTACTTTGTTGGAAGCCGCTTGTACCAGCTCCCAAGCCAAGTTCCCTCAGCACGTCTTCCAGAGTCCCGTCGATTCGCATCGACTTTGCATCATGATGCGCGCTGGCCCGCAGCAGGTTTTCATCAGGGCCAAACGGCCTTTAGAACCAGTTTAGTGTTTCGATCTTTTCGCTTGTACCGATGGATGTGCGCTTGCCCTTTCGCCATTCCACGAGGGGACCGATTTGAACGAAAAACGCGGGCACCTGGAAGCCGATTTCCGAGAGAAGGCGGTGAAGTTTTCCTTCGGTGCGCGCGATGCACTGGATCCGCGTACCGCGATGGGCGGTCACTACCTCGCGCACCAGCTTGCTGAGGTCGTCAAAATCTTCCGCATTGGCCCCATCGATGCAGATCGCCCCGCCCCTGCGCTCGCGCAGGCATACTGAGGCTGCGAGACTGCCCTCGCGATAGTGACCGTAGAACGTATTGGATGGCTGGCGCATTAGCGTTGTGATCCACTCGGTCCGGCGTTGACCGAATACGGTCTGGTCGAGAGCGATGAGTGCGGGCAAGTCCTCGGGTCCGAGCTGCGCGACTGCTGCCGCTTCGACGGCTGTCGATGGGTCGCGGGCTAGCAAGGTGAAGGACTGCCCCGGCCTGAATCCCAAAAGGCGAATCAGACGTGAAGAGTCATTGGTGGTGTGGACAACGAGGGTTCGGACGCCTCGCTGTTTCAAACTACGCACCGCGCGGAAGTACATTGGCCGGGCAAGGCCGCATCGGCGAGCCTCCTTCGCGATGATCATCATGTCTAGGTAGCCGATTTCCTCGAAGGCGTGAGTCGCAAGAAAGCCATGGACGGAGTCGTCCTTGCTGGCGACCAGAAACTCGCTCACAGGTTGGCCATGAGATGCTTCGAGGTCAGCGCGGACAATCGGCCACTCTTCCTTGGCAAGAAGGTGGTCGATCCCCTCCCAGTCAGTGTCGAAGTTCACGGGCCGGATTTCATAGCCCGCATCCGACGGCCGACTCCACCCCAGCGCTCCAGTGATTCGTTTGGGGAGAGCCTTCATGCCGTACTTCCTTCCTCTCAGTCCGTGGAGGGGTGCCAAGCAAAGTAGGGTCGCCGGACCGCGCTTCGCTATACGTAATTGTTTCCTAAACGGTCGATTTCACGCGCACCTTTTGCGTTTGGGGCGGGGGGGGGGCGTAGGGAGTGCGCGCCTACGGCTGCACCTCAAACGCCCGGACGGTCGCTCAGAACACGAGTCGTTATCGTAGACCCCCGGGTCGGGTGCTTCCCCCTTTTCACGACCGCAGCAGACCGCGAGGGGCAGCGAATTTCAGGCTCTCTTACGGGGTCCTCGAGAACTCTCGCGGTGCGATCGCGATCACTTCCCGTTCGGACATTTCGGACACTTCGGACAGCACTGTACGAGCTTCTCCAACTCCTCGATCAGCTCCTCGATGCGCTCGAACGGACACGATTGGTCACTAGCCACCCTAACCTCTTGAAAGCATTGAGTGCACCTAGGGTTTCGTAAACCGTAGGGCCTGCGAAGCAGCAGAGCGTAGCGCGGTTCGAATCCAATCGGTGGCTCTACCGGGACATGGCGGGGAGGCTATCGCACCTCCGTCCGCCCTAACCTTCTCGCTTGCTTCGCTCGCTCGCCATTGAGCTACGGTGGCAAGGCGCGCGTCGATTCCGACAAGCCCTTTGGTTTTTCGCAATGCCATCCAAAGCAGGGATTCCAGTTCCGTGTGATCGATCGGTAGACGAAGGCGCTGCCTAGGGTTAGCTGGGTAGTGGGCACAGAGCCCGCTACCTGGCGGCGTTGAGTGGTTCCATTCGCGTGCTGGTAAGCAGACGTCTCAACATGCTAGCCTCTGCCGTCATGCTCGAGGTAATCATCGTCGGTGCGGGACCCTCCGGCCTTGCCACCGCCGTCTGCCTCAAACAAGGCGGCGTTGATTTCGTCATACTGGAACGCGAGCACCAAGTTGGTTCGAGGTGGCGGAATCACTACGAGCGACTGCACCTTCACACGTTTCGGAACTTGTCGACGCTTCCTGGAATG
>CALJYC010000254.1 GCA_937984275.1 uncultured bacterium
CTGAAGGCAAGGTGAGGTCGAACAGGCCGAACATGCTGAATGCCATCACCGCGAATAATGCCGACAGCGTTCCGACGACCCAGGGGCTCGCCAGGGCGCTACCAAACGCACTTCCAGTCAATGCGGAAACAATGCCTAGCGGCGTGAAAAGCGCCGCGATGCCCAACACGAATGCAGTCGATAGGAGAGCCGCCCGCGTGCGGGTTTCAGCCTGCCTCGCGCCGAACACGCTGACGGTGATCGCGATCATCGGATACACGCACGGGGTCAACGAGGTGGCCAGACCTGCTACGAAGATCAGCCCAAGCGCGCCCACGTAGCTTCCGTCCTGAAGCGCGTTCGCGAAGGGCGCCGTGAGCTCGTTCAGGGCGTCGGCAGACGCATGCACCTCGGATACCAAAGCCGCCACAAACCCCGCCAAACCGACCCACGCCCTCTTGCGCATACCCCAACTATGGTGCTCGTTTGGTTGACCGTCCACGAACCTGGGACGTAGCCTCTCGTCGGGGAACACTTTGCCATTACTTTTCCTACTGCTCATCACCATTGCCATCGGCGCTCTATCGGCCCACGCCGGCCGGGATGAGGTCCGGCATAGCCCGGATCCCGTGTGGCGGATGGAGGCCTTCCTCGCCTACGCACTCTTCGTTGGTTTCGTCCTCTTGCCAACAGCCATCTACTTCTACGTATTTCATGGCGATTGGTTTCTCTTTTACGGAGTCGACACCGGCCGTGCCCCGTGGGTCTGGGGCCTGCTAGCCAGCTTGCTCCTGCTCGGCGCCGCATCCCTCGGGTTTTGGCTTGGCGCCGCCCTCTGCCGTGCCTCGCGCGACGTAGCCGTCCGTCGGATCGCCGTGGGCGCGCTCTTCTTTGCGCTGGCGGTTTGGCCGCTTGGATGGGAGCGACTGTCCGTCGTCGGGTCGTACCGACAGTTCACGCGGGACTACGGTCTGACCGCGTTTTTCGCGAGCCCTGCGTTCTATTCCGGACTCGCAATGCTGACCATCATCGGCGCTGCATTTGCTTGGATCGTCTACCGGATCGACCGGCACACGCACGACAGAGCCTGACGTCTCGTCGAGACTAGCGAGGGGACAGCATCCCCATGTGCTCGCGCAAGTGCATCGCTGCCGGCGATGCCCAGAACTTCAGCGCGTCGATGTAGGTCGGGTGCGTTTCGAACGTCTCGCCCTCGGCTTCGCGCTCGGGCGCGATTCGGCTCCGCACGTCTTGCACGAGCGGGTCCAGGTCATCGCAGACAAGAAGCGCCGCCCGCAAGGCCGTTCGATGAGCGGCATTGACCCATCTGTCGAATTTTACTCGCTTGGCTTGCGAGTAGGCGAGCGCGGCGTCCCGCACCAGCCGGCGGTCGCGCCTCGGGATCGCTCGCTGCAGCCGTCGCGTTTGCTCATTGAGGAACTCTTCGCTGGTCAGGCCCGAACCAAAATCCGGTTTCACCGTTCGCGCCGCCGAAGCCAACAGAACGTCGAGCTCACGCGGCGTGAGCTTTTCGACTGCGTGATAGCCTCGGGCGATTTGGGTCATGGGCTGCGCGAGCAAGAAGGCTTGCGTGCACGGGTCCTTCTCCATGATGGTCGCCGGCACGAGCACGGCCGGGTGGGCGCCGAACTCTATCGTGATGCCCCGGTTGCGGACCCGGTGCAGGAACAGATCGAAATTGCGAACGTCGAGCGCGGCGGCAATTCGGTTCGCGATCTCGCGAAGTGGGTGATTGGCTTCGGTCGGGAGGCGATCTCGTGTCGCGAGGCCGTAGCTTTCGAGCTCCGGGGGGTAGAGCTTGGCGAGAGCTGGGCTCAGCGCCGCTAAGAGCGCGCCTGCTGCTGCGTCTTCTGCGCGCGGTGTTCCCAGTTGATCGAGCACCGAGCCTCGAAGCGACCTCGGCCGGACCCGCGCGGGCCAAGCCTCGACCGACGCGACTCGATTGCGATCTTCTTCGTCATCGACGCCCAGCGCGACTAGCGGCAAGGTCGCGAGTCGCGCTTCCCGCGAGCGCTCATCGGCTTGGTAGGTAACCGCCAGCTCGCGCCAGATTTCCTGTCGAAGCGGTTCTTGCGAAAGCACGGCTTGGAGCTGCTCGACGGCCGCCGCCCGCTCGCCACGTGCGCGTAATCGCACTGCCAGCTCGCGTCGAAGGTCGGCGTTGGCAGTGCCTTGCTCGAGGCCGCTTCGCAGGGCCGCGATGGCCGCGTGCTCGTCGCGGCAGTGGTCCGACAAGATCCGCGCGACTTCGAGCGCGGTTGTCACGTGGCCGGCGTCGTCCTTGGCGCGATGATTGCTCAGCGCTTCCGCATAGGTGCGCCAGTCGTCCGGGGTTTGACACAGATCTTCGAGCGTGCGTGCCGCGTCGCTGTTCGCTCCTTCGAGGACGACCGCGCGGCGCAGAGCTTCTTTGGCGTTGTCCCCGTCTCCGGCCGCGTGCTCGAGCTGCCCGAGACGAACGAGCGCGTCCGCACGCTCCGGCCCGTCGCTCACGTCGAGCAGATGGCGGGCGACCTGCAAGGCCTCCGGCAATTGCCCGAGTGCTTCGTGCACCAGCGAGAGCTCTTGCAGTGCTGCGGGATGAGTCGGCTCGGATGCCAGGGCGGATTCAACGTGCCGCAACGCCCGGTCCGGCATGTCCAAACGCTCGCGATAGAGTCGCGCCAGGTCGAGCAGAACCCGTCGTAACCGGCTGTTTTCGGGCGCGGCCGCGAGGAGCTGTTCCATGGTTGCGGCGGCTTCGTGCCACGACTCATTCGCTTCGAAGTGTTGGGCCAGCCGTTCCAACGCATCGAGGTGACGGGGTTCCACCTTCAGTACGCGCTGCAGCGTTCGGATCGCTGCCGGTAGCTCGCCGAGCTCGTCGCTCTGAACGCGTGCGACCGCTAGCCACAGCGCGCTCGCCCTGTCGACGGAGCGCGCCCCGGAAGCGGCCTGCGAGAGTCGATCGGCGAGAGTCGACCAACCGGCGTCGATCGTGAGCACGTCTGTGAGGCCCTCCGCAGCTCGGGCGGAGTCTGGCCACAGCTCGAGCGCCTGCTCGAAGTCCCGCCGGGCACCGTCGTGGTCTCCAATCCGTTCCAGACGAACCACTGCGCTTTGGACCAAGAGCTCGGAAGCGGCTCTTGCGTCGCGCTCGGCGTCCGCCTCACGCCGCAATGCATCGACCAGCGCAGCGGGATCATCGGTCTCCTGTGCGACGCGGGTGAGCCCCCGGGCGGCACCGATGTGGTATGGATCCGCCACGGCGGCGGCGCGGAACTGCTCGATCGCTTCGGCGTCCTTTTCGCCCTCCACGAGCTCGGCCAAACGTGCCCGATGCGCCGCCACCACGGCGGGGTCGTGCGCGGACTCCGCGACCAGGGCGTCGATTTCGCGCAAGAGGCTGGCATCTGCTTGGCCCGCCGCCAACCGCTCGATCTCGAGCAAGGCTCCCAAGTCCGCCGGAGCAATCTCAAGGATGCGCCGGTAGGCCCCGACGATGTCGTCGTACTCACCGAGCCCCTGATGTTCCAACAACCGCGCGAGCTCGTAGAGGGCCGCAACACGGCCGGCCGGATCTTCGAACACTTCGTACTGCGTCGAGTACACGGCACACAACGACTCCCATGCGCCCACTTGGCGATGCAGTTGTTCGAGTGCCAGCAGTGCGCCGAGATGCCTTGCGTCGACTACAAGAACATCCTCCCAAGCCTGAATCGCTTGGCGGTGCTTGTCCTGGCTCTCGAGGACCTGTGCCTTGCGCGCGAACAAGGCGATCCGCTGCGTCGGCTCTTCGGTGAGCTTCAGCTCGCGTTCGAGATCGGAGAGGAGAT
>CALJYC010000255.1 GCA_937984275.1 uncultured bacterium
TTATGCTGGCGCTCCCTCAAAGGGGGTCACAAGCATGAAGAAGACCGAGCTCAAGCGCTTTCGCGCCGTCCTGGAAGAGAAACGAGACGCCGTAATTCGCCGTGCGCGCGAAACGATGGACCAGGACATGACCCTCGACGCCTCCGAGCTCCCTGACGAGATGGACTTGGCGTCGAGCGAGTACATGCAGTCGTTCACGTTCCGCCTCCGAGGGCGAGAGCGCGTCTTCCTGCAGAAGATCGAGAAGGCCATCAAGAAGCTCGATGAAGGCGTCTTCGGCGTCTGCGACGACTGCGAAGAGCCGATCAGCACCAAGCGCCTCGAGGCCCGGCCCGAGACCGAGCTGTGCATCCGCTGCAAGGAAGACCAAGAGCGGAACGAGCGCGACTTCGCGTAAATCCCTCGGTTACTCTCGCTGCACTCGGCGTTTCACCCGGTGGATGACACTCCACACGACGAGCATGACCACCGGGACCGCGATGGCGAAGCCGATCTTTTTGTTCAACGGAAGACCGGTCCAGGCGAGGCCGTCGTAGAGGTAGCCGAGTAGGCCCATCAGGTAGTATGTGATGGCGACGACGGAGAGGCCCTCGACCGCTTGCTGGAGGCGGAGCTGCACTTCACTGCGGCGATTCATCGAGGTCAATAGCTCTCGGTTCTGACCCTGGATGGCGAGCTCGACGCGTGTGCGAAGCAGGTCGCTGGTATGTGCGATGCGGCTCGACAAGCCCTCGAGCCGGTCACGGACCGCGTTGCACGTGCGAATGCCTGGCCCCAGTCGCCGGTCGATGAACAGCTTCACGGGCTGCAGACCCGGGATCTTTGCTTCGCCGAGCTCTTCGATCCGTTCATTGACGAGGTTGTAGTACGCGTTCGTCGCCGCGAATCGGTACGTGGTGTCGGAGCGATGGCGCTCGACACGCGCGGCGAGGCTCGAAAGCTCATCGAGCAGGGCCTGCTGGTCTGCTTCGCCCTCCGGGTGCGCGAGCTCCTGGTTGATGCGGGCCAGCTGACCTTCCATGGCAGTCACCTCGGGGGTGATCCTGCGCGCCACCGGCAGCCCAAGGAGGGCCATCAACCGGTAGGTCTCGACCTCGAGCACCCGCTGCACCAACCGTCCCGCCTGAAGGGGCTTCAGATCGCGCGCTTGCAGCACAATTCGCCCGAATCCATCCGAGTGAAGGCGGAAGCTGCTGTAGAGGTACGCGGTCCCCTGCCGCACGACGCCGCCTCGAAGTGGCTGCTTTTCGAAATAGCGATCGAGCTCGGAGGGATCGAGCGACCCTTCGGCGCAGCTAAAGGCCAAGTGCAGCGCCGTCGTCGCCCTCCCCGGCATCTCCGCCAGCCAATCGCTGGGGATGTGCGTGAGGGCGCCGGGTTGCCGCAGCGGGTCGCCCAAGACCCTGCGAATGAACGTGTAAGTCGAGAACTCGGTATGCCTTTCCCAGCGAAGCTCGAAATCATTGAAGGTTTGATAGAGGCAGGATGCGTCCTCAGGGGGCGGCTCGGCGCCGAATCGGGCGCACAACGCCGAGAGATGCCCATGCTCAGCCGCCCGCTCCTCCTGCCCGATTTGAACCGCGATGTGCGTGATGGCGCAGGGCGTCTCGACGAGGGGCGAAGGCCGGCTGTGAAGCTCCTCGTAGAGCTCAGCGCGGGCGGGATGGACGGTCAGGACGCTCTCGCTGGTCACCCGGGGCGCCTACTCCGCAGCCGCCGGCCGGGTGCTCGCTCTCGGTTGTGGTTGCGGCAGCATGATCTGGAACGCCGTTCGCCCGGGCTTGCTGTCCACCGACACGCTCCCACCGTGGTCCTCCACGATGCTCTGTACGATCGCGAGACCCAACCCAGTGCCACCCTGCTTTCCGTGGGTAGTAAACGACTCGAATAGGCGCTCGCGAATCTCTTCAGAGACGCCCGGGCCGTCGTCGGAGAATGTCAGCACGAGATTTCCCTCGTCCGATCGGTCAACGTCCAACCGGCACACCCCGCCGTCATCGCCAATCGCCTCGGCCGCGTTCCGGGCGAGGTTGTGGAAGACGCGCTGCATTTTTTCTTCGTCAAAGTGCGCCACACCACGGTCGTGCAGCGCGAGCTCGAGACGGATGCCGCGCTCGGCGAGCTCGGGTTTGAGTTGGTCGGCGAGATCCTCGAAGAAGGCGTGGAGATATACCCGCCGAATGAGGATGCGCCGCTCGCCCTTTGCGAACGCTAGGGTCTCGCCCATCATGGTCTTGAGGAGCTGAACCTGGCGCCGGACCGACGCGGCGGCGTCTCGACGCTTGTCTTCGTCTCCCTCTTGGACGAGCAGCTGGGTGTATCCCGAGATGACCGTCAGCGGGGTTTTCAAATCATGGAGCATGCTCGACAGGAATCGTCCGAGCGTGGTTAGGCGCTCCTGACGTGCCTTTTGTGCCCGGGACTCGGCCTGGGCGATGGCTGTCGACAGGTGGCCCGCGATGACCGTGGCCATCTTGAGGTCGTCGTCGATGAACGGAGCGCGTCCGCCGGACTTGTTGAGCAGCTGTAGGGCGCCGGCCCCATCGTCCCAGCGCAGCGGCACGCACAACACCGACTTCGGGTCATAGCCAACCTGATCGGAGATGTGGGTCGAGTGTCTCGGGTCGTCATGGGCTCGATTGACGATCTGCGGGCGACCGTTTTCTGCGACCCATCCCGAGATGCCCTGCCCCGCCTTGATCTTCATCTTCTTGACGCGGTCCGGCTCGCCACCGACCGCCGCACGAAACGTCAGGTCACCCGTGTATTCGTCCGCCAGAAGAATTGACGCCGCCTCCGCGTCGGTCGCGCGCATCGTTCGAGCGAGCACGCCGGCCAACAGGTCATCGAGCTCCATCGCGCTCGCGGCGACCTGCGTGATCTCGAACAGAACGTCGAGCTCGCGAATCTTCTTTTCGAGCTTCTCCTTGGTTTCGAGCAGCTCGATGTTCTTGCCGACCACGGAGAGGAACAGCTTGGAATTCTCGATCGACACGGCCGCGTGGCTCGCCAGGGCCGCCAGCAGGGCCTCGTCGGCGACCGTGAAGTGCCCTTCGTGCTTGTTGAGGACCTGAACCACGCCAATGGTCCGGCCGTGCTGGTTCTTCATGGGCACGCACAGGGTCGAGCGCGTCCGGTATCCCGTCGTACGGTCCCATTCGGCGTCAAAACGCACGTCTTGGTAGGCGTCCTTGATGTTGAGCGGCTTGCCTGTGCTAGCTACCGCCCCCGCGAGCCCCTCGCCCGGCTTGAGCCGGATTTCGTGGACTTCCTCTCCCTGAAGCACCTTGGACCAGAGCTCGTCCGTCTCCTCGTCGAGCAGGTAGAGGGTCGACCGGTCGGCTTCCATGACCTCCGAGATCCTGTCGAGGATCATCTCGAGCAGCTCGCCGAGGTCGAGAGTCGACCCGAGGGCCGAGCTGATGTCCTGCAGCGCCCGCAGCTTGGCCCTTTCGCGATCTACGACGCTCTGCAGTCGCAGCGCTTCCTGGCTGTCTCGGTCGCCGTCTGAAGCCATACTGAGGTCGATACTCCCCCGAAGCGGGGCCAAGAAGCAACGACCTTCGCGGCGGCTCTATTCCCCTTTGCGCAATTCGGCGCGATCGCCCATGCGAACGGCTCTGGTAGCTCGCTCGAGCAAGATAGCTGTCGTGTTCGGCTGCACATTGACGGCCCGGCCGAGCGCCACCACCTCCCAGGGGTAATGCTCAGGTTCATCCGGCAAGGGCACCGTGGGCTCGATTTCACGGCCGATCTTCCCTTCGGCACTCCGACGCCATTCGTCACCCTGGCGGACGATGTAGAAGCGGTTGCCCAAGACCACGCCCTGCTCCGCGCCGACGTTGACGAAAACGATCTGGTTGGTCGACGGAAGCTTGCGAGGATAGAGGCTCGCCACGACCGTGGCCCGAAGCGAAACCTCCGCAGGCACGACGCTGACCCAGTGGAAATTTCGCTCCGTCGGTGCGATTCGGAAGCCTCGCTCGATTCCCTCGAGCGCTCGGACGACGACCGCGTGGCCGACTCGGCGCTTCTCGTCGTAGTCCTCGAGCCTCACCGCCCCGATGATGCGTATCAGCTCGCCCTCTTCCCATGATTCTCGTTCGATTTTCTCGATCTTGCGGAAGACCGTGTAGATGCGGCCGATTTCTGGCTCGACGTCCTCCGCGAACCGGACGTATGCGACGTCGGACTCGGCCAACATCATGTGCTCCTCGTTGGCGCCGATGACGTACCCGGAGTCCTTCAGGGCATTCGAGTCGAGGAAGCCATACTCCGCCTGATAGACGGCGGGGGTCGTGATGCCGGAGAACCTGT
>CALJYC010000256.1 GCA_937984275.1 uncultured bacterium
GCCCGCCCTCACAGTGGTAGCCACCTTCGAACCCGTTGTCCGCGCAGGTGCCGCAAAGCGTGGGGGATCCGCAGGGGCTGGCGTTGCCACACTCGACCCCCTCTGCCTCGCAGGTGCAGTCCCCGAGACACTCGTAGATGAGATCGCCAGACAAGACGCAATCCACGCCGTTTGCGCACGGCGGGCAGTCGATGGTGCCGCCGCAGCCGTCCGGAAGCCCTCCTGGGGGCGAGCACTAGTTCAGCACGCACGGGTAGGTCGGCTGACCACCGGCGCATTCGCAAATTTCGCCGGGCGGGCATATGCACTTGTTGTCGACGCAGACGAATCCGTCGCCGACGCAGTCGCCGCAGAAGATAGCCTGCTGCTCGCCTCCACACCGCATCGGACCCGCACCGCACTCGGCCCCGCCCCCGAAATTGGCGCACGTGTTCTCTTCGCATCCGCAGAGGAAGTTTTGGCCGTTCGCGCCGCAGACCTCGCCCTCGGCGCAGCCCCCGCACTCGATCGATCCGTCACACCCGTCGGGCAGCGAGCCGCATTCGATCGGAATGCCGAGCGAAGCGAAATCGCCGATCACCTGCTCACAGGTCTTGGGCGAGCATTCGGGCTCTTTCGAATCGTAGCAGCGACTGTCGCTGTTCCAGCAGAAGTACCCCGACGGGCAGTCGGTAGGCTGCCCGCAGCCGAAGAGGCCGTTTGGAACCGCAAGGTCGCACCCACCGAGAACGACGAAGCCGAGGATGAGAGCAAAGCGGAGCCGCATCAGAACGTTCCCTTCACCGAAATACCGGTCGGGCCGATACTAACTTCGGGCACCGCCTCTTCGTGACCGCCGGTGAGCTGCCAGATCGCCCCACCAAGAACGCCGACTCCGCCCACGGCCATCAGCGCGATACCGGCTTTGGTACGCCGCGGCCCGCGGTCCGCCATCTCTTCGACCATGGAATAGCTCGACCCCGGTACCGCGCTTTCGACGCTCTTTTTGTCTCGCTGCCCGAGCCCGACGAGCACCGCTCCCGCAACGACAGCAGCGCCTCCGACACCGATCGTGATCCAAGGGCCTGGGCCCGGTCCCACGTGCTCCGTGAGAGGACGTTCCGCCTTGACCCTCGCCGCGGCCTCGATCGCAGCACTCCTCGCCTCGATCTCGGCGTCGAGCTCCGCGCGCCGACGCGCCTCGATCGCAGCCCGCAAGACATCGATCCGGCTCTCGACATGCTCTCGGTCCGCCGACTTGGGTCGTGCTTCGAGATAGCCCTCGTAGGCGTCGAGCGCCTGTTCGTCGCGCCGCATCCGGTCCGACACCGTCGCGATGTTGTAGAGAAGATCGGGGCTGCCCGTTAGCTCGTAGGCCCGCTGAAAACTCGTCAGCGCGGTTCTGAACTCTCCGTTCGCGTACGCTCGCGTGCCCACGGCAAACGCCTGCTTCGCGGCGGCGATTCGCGCTTCACGCGATTGCGAGCTCTGCGCTTGGACACCCGCCGTGGAGACCAAGCACGAAGATACAACGGCTAGGATAAGAAGAAACCGCATCGCTCCCCCGAAAGTAAGAACGCGTACGAAACGCGCTCCTACAAGGTAGCAGTGCGAAAACGCCGATGCTCACTCGTGGGTGATGTGCGGGGGGCTGTCCCGCGAAATGCGGGTGTCACCCTGCCATTCATCGCCCGCGTGTGGGTAGTCCAGATTGTAATGCAGCCCACGACTCTCTTTGCGAGCGCCTGCGCAACGGATGATCAGCTCGGCCACGTCAGCGATGTTTCGAAGCTCCAACATGTCGCGATTGACCAAGTGCGCCCAGTAGTACTCGCGAATCTCGTCTTGCAGCATGGCGATGCGGCGCGACGCCCGGCGTAGGCGACGGTCGGTGCGAACGATGCCCACATAGTTCCACATGAATCGACGTATCTCGTCCCAGTTCTGAGACACCACGACGGCCTCGTCGCTTGGCACCGCCTCGCCGACGTCCCAGTCGGGTACGTCCGCCAGCTCCATCTCCGGCATCGTGGCAAGTGATTCTCGTGCAGCAATCGCAGTCCGGTGGCCGTACACCAGGCCTTCGAGGAGTGAGTTGGAAGCCAGACGATTGGCGCCGTGCAGGCCGGTGCAGGTCACCTCGCCCACGGCCCACAACCCGGGAACGGTCGAACATCCATGGTCGTCGACCACGACGCCGCCACACATGTAGTGCGCAGCCGGGACCACGGGGATGGGATCCTTGGTCATGTCGATGCCGAACTGAAGACACCGTGCATGAATGTTCGGAAACCTCTCCACAATGAACTCGGAGGACTCGTGGGTCATGTCGAGGTAGACGCAATCGTCACCCCTGCGCTTCATTTCGTAGTCGATTGCGCGAGCGACCACGTCGCGAGGAGCGAGGTCTTTCATCTCGTGATGCGACTCCATGAAAGCCTTGCCGCTTCGCAGGCGGAGGATGCCGCCCTCCCCTCGCAGCGCCTCACTGATCAGAAAGCTCTTGGCTTCGGCATGGAACAGGCACGTCGGATGGAATTGAAAGAACTCCATGTTCGCGAGCTCAGCACCAGCACGGTACGCCATCGCGATGCCATCTCCGGTCGCGACGTCGGGGTTCGACGTATACAGGTAGACCTTGCCAGCACCTCCGGTGGCGAGCACCGTCGCGCGTGCGAGATAGGTTTTTACCCCACCCGTGCCTTCGTCGAGCACGTAGGCGCCGACGACTCGCCGCGGCCCTCCGAACTTCGATGCCTCGACGAGATCGATCGCCATGTGGTCTTCCATGATCTCGATGTTGGACGACGCGGCCGCCGCTTGGAGGAGCACCCGTTGGACTTCTTCGCCGGTGATATCGCCCGCGTGAACGACGCGCCGGGCGCTGTGACCACCCTCTCTAGTGAGATCCAGCGAGAGTCCTTCGTCGCTTCGGGTGAACTGAGCCCCGAGATCCATCAGCTCCTTGATTCGCCCGGGGCCGTCGCGGACGACCATCTCGACGACCTCGCGATGCGAAAGCCCTCCACCGGTACCGATGGTGTCGTTGACGTGGGCCTCGAACGAATCAGCAGGATCGAGAACGGCGGCAATGCCGCCTTGTGCCCAGTTGGTCGCAGAATCCGTACTGCCTCGCTTCGTGACCCTCGTCACTCGGCTGTGCCGCGCCGCCTCGAGCGCGAAGCTCAAGCCAGCTACTCCGCTACCCAACACCAGGTAGTCGCATTCCGCTCGCATGGACGGCGCAGTCTAACAGGCGACGCGGCAGTGTTGCATGGAGTTTTCGCGCGACCTTACAGCTCGAGCTCGCGAGCCAATCTCGGGCCGGAGGGCGGAGGGAAATACTGAAAATAGCTCACGCGGTAGCCACCAAGCCCTTGCACCACGTGATCGCCGAGCTCATACCCACCGACCCGCAGCCCGACTTCGACCTCAGCCTCGGCCTCGGGCACAAACGTGACCACGTCGAAGGCGCGCGGCCGAAAGAGCTCTACGATCGAGCCCACCAACCCGTCGAGATGACCCCGGAAATCGTAATTCGTCTCGAAGCTGACGTAGCTCCCCGTCGCCTCGGGAGTGACGTGGAAGGCGTAATACTCCTCGCCTTTCACCGCGTTGAGGGAATATCCAACCGGGTTGAAGACATGTTCAGACGTGGTGAACCCAGGAAGGATGGCATCGATGCCGGACGAAACGGCGATCGAGGTGTTGCTGGGAACGCGCGTCGAAGTGAACTGCTGGGCGACGTCCTCGTCGATCCTGTGCATGAGGACTTCGAGCGTCGGATCATTCGTCTCGGGGATGTACGGACGGGTCGTATGGAACATCTGAACGTAGCGACCATGCTCGTCACCGAAGCAAAGCGCTCGCCCAGGGAGCATCGTCTTGAGACGACGCGCGTCGTCGTAGAATGTGCTCGACTGGTGCTCCGGGAAGTGCTCGCTCTTACGCTCGTACACGAGGAAGGCGATCGATTCTTTCGGAACCGACTTCAGCATCTGAGGGACGGCGTCGACCAAGGTCGTTTGGCCGCAAGTGATCAAGACGAACCAATCGTCGAATACGAACAGGCTGGACTCGGACAGGAGATACGCGTCGGAGTGCTCGCTGCGGAGCACCGAAACAACCTCAGCGCCGGCAGACTCGACGATACGCCGCCACGCCTCGTCGCCCAAGGAGCGCAACGGCGGAGAGTCCGGAGTAACCACTACCTCCAGCTTCTTTTCGGGGCCTTCAAAAAAACTCGGCGTCGCCATCGAACGACCCATCATGCGCAGAAGTGCGCGGAGCGCAAGCGTTGGGGGGCGCATTTTGGCGCGACGCGGCACCCGGGGATACACTTCGCGACGATGGTTTTGCGGGTGTTGGCGGCAGTGGGCGTGGTGGGCCTGATCGTAGGCACGGCGACGCCCGCGCACGCAGACATCTACCGCTGCAAGCGCGCCGACGGGACGCAGCACTATACGAACATCAGGGAGCCGGGCCGCCGCTGCCAGCTCGTCGTGCGTGGCAGCAAGAAGTCGAAGCCGAAGACCGGCGCCAACAAGAAGAGCTCGGGAACGACATCGACGGGCGGTAGCCGCCAGAAGGACCCGGCTCGGTACAGTCGCTACAACGGTTTGATTGGCGAGGCCGCGAGACTGTATCAGCTCCCGGAGTCGTTCCTTCGCGCGGTGATGCGCGTCGAGAGCGACTTCAATCCCACGGTGGTCAGCCGGGCGGGTGC
>CALJYC010000257.1 GCA_937984275.1 uncultured bacterium
CAACAACATGCATCGCGTCGTCATCTATCGCGACGGCGGCAACAAAGCCGGGCAAATGGTGCCCTTCACGACGATTCCGCCCGAAGGCAGCACCAATCCCCGCGCCCTCTGGAAATGGCTGGCCGAGTACGAGAAGAAGACGGGCGGAGACGTCCTCGCAATTGCCCACAACGGAAACCTCGCCAACGGCATCATGTTTCCGCTGGACGCACAGTACGACGGCAAGCGCCTCGACCACACCTACGTGCAGCAACGATCGCGCTGGGAGCCGCTGTATGAGGCTACGCAGATCAAGGGCGATGGTGAAACCCATCCGTTCCTGTCGCCCGACGACGAGTTTGCAGACTACGAGACCTGGGCCATCGGGAACCTAGATGTGTCCGAAGCGAAGACCAACGACATGCTTCCCGGCGAATATGCCCGCGAGGCACTCAAACGTGGTTTGGCAATCGAGGCAAGGCTCGGTACCAACCCGTACAAGTTTGGCATGATCGGCTCCACCGACAGCCACACTTCGCTGGCGGCTGTCGGGGAAGACAACTTCTTCGGCAAGCACACCGGCGCCGAGCCAAGCCCCGAGCGTATGAGCCACCCCTTCATGCAGACCGAGGCAGGCTCTATCATGGGTTGGCAGCAGGTCGCCTCGGGACTGGCCGCGGTTTGGGCCAAGGACAATACGCGCGAGGCCTTGTTCGACGCCATGGCCCGCAAAGAAACCTATGCGACGACGGGCAGCCGCATGATGGTGCGTTTCTTTGGGGGATGGGACTACAGCGCGAAGGACCTGAACAGCCGGCAACCTGCCTTCGCCGGGTACGCCAAGGGTGTTCCGATGGGTGGGGATCTGACGGCAGCTCCTAGCAAGAAGTCACCGACCCTCATGGTCTATGCGGTGCGCGATCCCATCGGAGCCAACTTGGATCGAATTCAGATCATCAAAGGCTGGGTCGAGGGCGGAAAGACACACGAGAAGGTCTACGATGTCGTCTGGTCCGGCGACCGCAAGCCCGGCGCCAACGGCAAAGTGCCGCCCGTGGGCAACACGGTCGATGTGCAAAGCGCCTCATGGACCAACACCATCGGCGCGTCGGAGCTCGCTACGGTCTGGACCGACCCCGACTTCGACCCCAAGCAGCGCGCGTTCTACTACGCGCGAGTCATCGAAATTCCGACACCCCGCTGGTCGACCTACGACGCATTCCGATTCGGCGTTTCCATACCCAAGGGCGCGCCGACCTCGACGCAGGAACGGGCCTACACCTCGCCGATTTGGTACACGCCAGCCAAGGCGCAGAGCAGCGGCAAGAAGCACCGTCGAAGAAAGTGAGCTCGCCAAGACCCGTTCAACTAGGCATTCTGGGTGCAGCCCGCATCGCGCCCTTTGCCGTTATCCGGCACGCCCATGAACTCGAGGGCGTAGACCTCGTTGCGGTTGCCGAGGAGTACCAATCTGCCGATCGGCTCGAGCGCTACGCGCGCAAGCACCGAATCCCACAAACATACCGCTCGTTCGACGAGCTACTGGCCAACCCACGCATCGATGCCGTGTACGTGCCGCTGCCCATCAGCATGCATGCAGACTGGTGCGTGAACGCCATCGAAGCAGGCAAGCACGTGCTCTGCGAAAAGCCCTTCGCCGCGAACGCCACCGAGGCCCAGCGCGTGCTGGACGCGTCGACAGGCACCGGCCTCGTCGTCGCCGAAGCGATGCACTTCCGCTACCACCCCCTCGTCGAACGGGTACGGCAGCTGATCGCGGACGGGGAAATCGGAGAGCTCGAACGCATCGACGCAAGCTTTTCCGCGTACCTGCCCTTCAACGATTTTCGATTCGATTACGCCACCGGCGGCGGTGGAACCGTCGACATGGGCTGCTACCCAATCGGCTTCGTCCGCGCCGTCACCGAGCAGGAGCCGACGGTTCTCGAGGCCGAGGCGGGCCTTCACGGTTCGCTAATCGATCGTTGGATGCGCGCGCGAATGCAGCTCGAATCCGGCTGCGACGTGCGCCTGTTCGTCGGAATGCGCTGCAGCAAGCTCCTGTCGGTTTCCATGAAGATCAAGGGCAGCCGGGGAGCCATCAGCATCCTCAACTTCATCAAGCCCGAGGTCTATCACCGTCTCAAGATCCACACCGCCGCCGGGAGTCGCACAGAGCACGTTCCCGGAGGTTCCACCTACAAAGCCCAGCTCAAAGCATTCATCGAAGCCGTTCGTGACGGGACCGAGCCGGTTACTACGGTCTCCGACGCCGTGAAGAACGCGCAGGTCATCGACGCCGTCTACCTCGCGGCAGGCCTTCCCGTACGAGGCGACCAGGCCGTGTTGCGCGAGCTGAACAATCAAGGAGGCCAGGGATGATTCGAGACCTGTCGGGGAAGAACGTGCTCGTCACCGGGCCGACCAGCGGCATCGGTCGAGGCACCGCGTTGGAGCTCGCCAAGGCGGGCGCGAAGCTGATCCTCGTGGCGCGAAACCCGGACAAGTGTGAGCAAGTCGCCAAAGAGATCGAAAATGCCGGCGGACAACCCCCCATCTCGATCATCGCCGACCTCTCGCTCCTCTCCGAAGTCGAGCGAGCCGCCGACGAGTTCCTTGCCACCGGCCTCCCACTGCACATCCTCATCAACAACGCGGGGCTGGTGAACCAGCGACGCAAAGTGACACCGGAAGGGCTGGAGCAGACGATGGCGGTGAACTACTTCGCGCCATTTGCGCTCACGCTGAGACTCCTGCCGAGCCTGATGCGAGCTCCAGGCGCCCGCATCGTGAACATCACCTCCAACAGCTACGCGATCGCTCGCCTGAACTTTGATGACCTCACCTTCAAGCGATTCTACTGGCCTCTAGGCCCCTACTCCGCGAGCAAACTAGGCAACATCTACTTCACCCGCGAGCTGGCACGCCGACTCGAAGGCAGCGACATCACCGTCAACGCCGTGCACCCCGGATTGATCTTCACCAACCTCGGAATTGGAAACAATCGGGGATTCGCGCAGAAGCTGCTCGGCGCGATCTGGAGCAAGTTCTCGCTCGACGAATCGGAGGGTCATCGATGCCCGACCTACGCCGCCACCGCCCAAGAGCTCGACGGCGTAACGGGCCAGTACATCGCCGACTCCCGCGTCAGCAAGCTCAAACCCATCGCGCTGAAAGACGAGCCCGCTAAGCGCCTCTGGGAGGTGAGCGAAGCGACCACGGGCGTTCGCTTCCCCGTAAGCTAAGCCGACGGGCGTCAGAGGTTCCCACGTCGCGGCTGCTGCGGCGCTAGCTCCCCTCGCCGCGCATACCTTCGAATCCACGCGCGCGCGAGCACGAACGGAATGATCAGCACGACGTGACGGAGTCGGATCCCACTCTGCTCCGATCCATAGACGGGTCGCACCGGAACATCACGCACGCGCAAACCGTGCACGGTTAGCCAGCTCAGAAGATCGTTCGGGTAGCCGTAGCCCTTCCACAAGCGTGCCCAATCGAGCGCCTGTAGGGTGCGCCGATTCATCGCCGCATAACCGCACTGCGAATCCTGCACGTCCAGGCCGATCGCGCGTCGCGTCAGCAAAGAGAACAGGTGATTCCCGAGCCATCGGTGCCATGGCATCACCTCGCTGGCCGCAGCCCAGTCGAGGCGATTGCCCTTTACGTAATCGGTCTCCCCGGCGATCAGGGGCGCCAGCAAGGCCGGTAGGTCCAGCGGGTCCATTTGTCCGTCCGCCGCCATCACCGCTGTTAAGTCCGCGCCGAGCAGGAGCGCCTGCCTACAACCGGTCGCAATCGCAGCACCGACGCCCAGGTTGTTTTCGTGCTCCACGAGCTCGACGGGCCCACGGAAAGCGCGAGCGGTCTCA
>CALJYC010000258.1 GCA_937984275.1 uncultured bacterium
CGGTCGGCGCGGATCGCGCGGGCCAGGATGTGTCCGTCTCCGAGCAGGTGCGCTTGCCCCACCACGTCTTCGATCCGGTTGGGTCGCATCCGATCGGCGAGCGGGGAGCTGCTTTCGGCTTGTCGCTCAAAGAGGTCCACAGGCCGCTTATAGCTCAGCGGAGGATGCGGAGTCTCTTGGGACCTTCGCCCTCGGGTGCAGTTTCGCCCTCACTGCGGTTGAAGTGCTCTTTGGCGATCTGCTCGGCGAGGGCGTCCGCAATGCCCGTAAACGCTTGGCCGGCGGGAGATGCCGGGGCGGCTTGAACGATCGGGGTGCCCTGGTCGCCCCATTCCCGCACCTGGCTGTCGATCGGTACCCGCCCGAACAGCGGGGCCTCAGCAAACTCGGCGATCTTCTCGCCGCCACCGCTGCCGAAGAGCTCGTGCTTCACACCCGCGCTATCCATGAAGTGGCTCATGTTCTCGACCACGCCGAGGATCGGGATGTTGAGCTTCTGGCACATCGATACCGATTTGTAGACGTCCTGAAGCGCCACCTCTTGGGGGGTGGTGACGATGATCGCGCCCGTGATCCGAAGCTTCTGCGCGAGCGTGAGGGCGACGTCGCCCGTGCCCGGCGGTGAGTCGATGATGAGGTAGTCGAGCGGGCCCCAATCCACGTCACTCACGAACTGCTGCAGGGCGCCGTGAAGCATTGGGCCTCTCCAGACGATGGCCTGCTTGGGATCTTCGAGGAGAAAGCCAATGCTCATCAGTTTGATGCCGAAGCGCTGAAGGGGCTGAATCCGCTTGCCGTCTTTGGAAGTCGGGTGACCTTCGATGCCCAACATCGTCGGCAGCGACGGCCCGTAAATATCGGCGTCGAGCAGGCCAACGCGCGTGCCCAGGCGCCGCAGCGCTAGCGCGAGGTTCGTCGCGACGGTGCTCTTACCGACGCCGCCCTTGCCGCTCATCACCAAGATCACATTTCGCACCTCGGGAATCGGGTCGGTGCTGGTCGCTTCGCGGGTGGGCACGTTGACCTCGAGCTCCAGCTCGACGAATTCGACTCCGACGGGCTCGAGCGCTGTCTCGACCCGCGTCTGGATCGTTTGCCTAACTTCTTCGGAGGGGGAGCTCACGCGAACCTTCGCCCACACCCGCCCCTTGTCGAGGCGCACGTCGATGAGCGTCCCCAAGGCTCCGAGGGGCTTTTGAAAGATCGGATCTTCGACGTTGCGAAGGGCTTCAGTCACTGCGTCGAGGGTTGGGGACCCCATCGAAACCTCCAGGTCAATAGAACCGGAGTGCTCTAGGGCGCTGGTTTCAACTCGTCAAGGTGGACAAACTTCGGATAGCTTCCGGGCCCGGTTATGCTGCCGCTGTGGCGGTTTGGGAGCGACGGTGGGCACTTCCAGTTGCGATCTTCGTGCTGTGCGCGGGCGTCTACTGCGCGACCTCGGCGCAGCGCCTCCTCCGACCCTCGCCGAACAACCACTACGTGCACTTGGCGCAAGCGTGGCTGCAAGGCCGTCTCGACATTGGGGGCAGTCCGCCCGGCACCAACGACTGGGCGTGCTTCGATACCGCAGCGCAGGGGCCTTGTCCTCCGGGCCGCTATGCATTCACGGGGCCCGACGCAGAGCGCTACCGTTGGTACGTTTCGTTTCCCCCGTTGCCCGCGGTGCTTCTGTTGCCGGTCGTCGCGGTCTTTGGGCTCGATACGTTGGACGCCCTCTTCTGGGCGCTCTTCGCAGGATTGGTCCCGGCGCTGCTTTTCGTCGTCTTGCGTTTTCTGCGCGAGTCCGAGCGAAGCGGGCGCTCGCCGCGAGACGATTTGCTCGTCACGACTCTCTTCGCCATCGGATCGGTGTACTACTTCGTTGCAGCGCAGGGGACCGTTTGGTTTGCGGCCCATGTCGTTGCCGCGGCGTTCATTTGCCTCTACCTCCTGTGCTCCTTTGGTGCCCGCCGCCCCGCGGCCGCAGGCCTAGCCCTCGGCCTTGCGTTCCTGTGCCGCCCGGCGACGTTGCTGCTCGCCGGGTTTTTCGTGCTTCAGGCGATTATCGCGGCAAAGGAAGAACCTCGCCGGCCTCATGGGTCTGCGCCTCGCCTCCTTCGCACCCTCGCGATGTTTGCGCTTCCGCTTGCCGTCATCGTCGCCGTCGCCATGTGGCACAACGCAGCGCGCTTTGGAGATCCGTTGGAGTTTGGGCACCGTTTCCTTCAGATTCGTTGGCGGTCGCGGATCGAGACCTGGGGCCTGTTCAGCACGCACTATCTGCCGAGGAACCTGACGGTGTTCTTTTTCTCGCTGCCTTGGATCATCCAATCGAGTCCTTTCATTCGCATCACTAGGCACGGGCTCGCGCTTTGGTTCACCAGCCCGAACCTGTTGTGGAGCCTCTGGCCGAAAAGGTTCGACGCCACCATAGTCGCGCTTTGGGCCGCCGTTTTGCCCACCGCGCTCTGCACGGTGCTCTACCAGAACACCGGTTGGGTGCAGTTTGGCGCCCGATTCTCCTTGGATTACCTGCCGCTCCTGTTCGTGCTCCTCGCTCTCAGCGGGCGTCGATTCGGCGTCACGTTCTTGAGCTGCGCCGCGTTCGCGATCGTCGTCAACACGTTTGGTGCTGTGACGTTCGACCGCTACCCGCAGTTCTACGACAACGACCCGACCCAGCGGATCATCTTTCAGCCGGATTGATCGGCTTCGTTCAGCAGTCGCTCTGCAAGTGGACTAGCGGGCCCCCGGGGCAATCGAACGCGCTCTAGACCCGCCAATCCTGCCTCCCGTTGCAGTGCCCGGAGCTCTTCGAGCGCGGCGTCCTCATCACCTCGCCCCGCCAGAATGTGTGCATGAACGAGGCGATGCGAAGCACGAAGCGAGGGATTGTCGTCTGCGTCCTGTGCGCCGAGGTGCGCGAGCGCCTTGGCGGATTGGCCCCGCACCGCCATCAGAAGAGCCTCCATCGCCACCAGCCACACCTCGATCGTGCTTTCGGTCGGTCGTTCGATCCGATCGATCGCGTGCTGCGCCGCATCCACATCATTGAATTGAAGCTCGCAGGTTGCCAAGGCTTGGTTGCGTAGCACCGCCTGTGCCTCCGTCAGCACGTCGTCGTCTAGGCTGCGCAACCGTTCGCGCGCCTCACTCCACATACCGGTTTGCGTGAGTGGTCCAGTCGCCATCAGTACCAGAGCAATGTACCGCTGTTCGTCCTTGCGTCGCACCTTATCGAGAAGCCTGTCGAGCGCAGCGCTCGCGGTTGGTCGTGCGTCCTCTTCCTGCACGCGCTGACACAGGATGGAAAGGCCGCGCACATGCCGAAACCGCCGGGCGGAGCTGAGCAACAAGAGCAAGCCGACCGCGCCGCCAATCGCACCGGCGATGCGAGCGCTCTCCTCATGAGGCATGGGTGTCGCGCGAAGGGCAAAGACAGCGACGACACCGAGTACCAACACTGTCAAGACGGACCCAAAGAACGACCGCAGAACGGTCGCGATCGACAGGAGACTGAAGGGAACGCCCCAGATCCATCCTCGGATAAGCGGCGCCGCTAACCCGACGAGCACCGCGACGATGAGCGTCGGAATCATGGGTTATGGCGCGCCTTCGGCGCGGTAGGCGTAGTAGTGCTTGAGCACGCGGCGCACGTAGCGCTGGGTCTCTTTGTACGGCGGGATGCCGTTGTACTTCTGGACCGCGCCTTCGCCTGCGTTATACGCCGCCACCGTCAGCACCAGGTCGCCCTTGAAGTGATTCGCCAGAATGCGAAGGTACCGTGCTCCTCCGTGGATGTTCTGACGCGCGTCGAATGGGTCCGACACTCCCATCGACCGCGCGGTCTTTGGCATGAGTTGCATCAGGCCCATGGCACCCGCCCGGCTGACCACCGTGGGATTGAAGTCGCTCTCGACGCGCATCACCGCGCGAAGGAACGACTCCGGGAGCTGATACAGTCTCGCGGCCTCGCCAATCAAACCGTTGTAGCGACTGTACCGAGCCGGGTCCTTC
>CALJYC010000259.1 GCA_937984275.1 uncultured bacterium
GGAATGACGCGCCAGGGCCGGCCACGGACGACGAACGCTTCACACTCGACGCCCGCGGCGATGCATCGCGCCTGCTCTTTCTGGAGCCCGGCCTCGAGCACGGCTTCATACCGTGTCGAGTCCTCTTTGGCCGCCTCGGCAGCGGCTTGCAGCTCGGGTGACTCCGGCCACCAGGAGTCCGCGTCGTCGAGGACGTGGACGAGGTCGATTCGCACGCCAAACGCTTTGGCCGCCGCAACCGCCAGATCGACGGTTCGGGGGCCTGCAGAGGTCAAATCGGTTGCACAAAGGATGCTCGCTCCTGCCATGACCAGAGCATAGATCAACACGTTGGAGGCGCACATGGTCGGCGCTAGGGTTACCTGGACCCATGAGCGAAATGCCGATTTACATGGACCATCACGCGACGACCCCGATCGATGAGCGGGTCCTAGAGGCGATGCTCCCCTACTTCGGCGACCGCTTCGGCAACGCTGCCAGCCGGACCCACGCGCACGGAAAAATGGCGCGAGACGCTGTAGAGCGCGGGCGGGCGCAGGTCGCCGGGCTGATCGGCGCGAAGCCGGACGAGGTGGTCTTCACCTCGGGGGCAACGGAAAGCGACAACCTAGCGATCCGGGGGGTGGCCCAGGCGCGTCTGGGGGACGGCAAGCACATCGTGACCGCGCGGACTGAGCATCGAGCCGTGCTAGACACCTGCGCCGCGCTCGAACGCGAAGGTTGGCGCATCACCTGGCTCGACGTCGATCCACAGGGGGTCGTCTCACTCGATGCGGTCGCCGACGCACTCACCGACGACACGGTCCTGGTGAGCGTCATGCTCGCCAACAACGAAGTCGGCGTCATTCAGGACGTCGCCGCAATCGGTGCTCTCACCGCAGAGCGCGGCATCACGTTTCACTGTGACGCGGCGCAGGGCCTCGGGTACCTGCCGTTCTCGGTCGAAGACATGAACATCGATCTCGCGAGCATCTCCGCGCACAAGATGTACGGCCCCAAGGGCGTTGGCGCGCTCTACGTCCGAGCATCCTTGCAGGCGCGCGGCGCCCCCGTTGCGCTCATGCACGGCGGCGGCCACGAAAGGGGGTTGCGCTCGGGCACGCTCAACGTGCCTGGCATCGTGGGGTTTGGTGAGGCGGCCGAGATCATGAAGAACGATGGCACGGAGGAGGCGGCACGAGTTGAGTCGCTCCGTGACGAATTGAAGGAGCGCCTTCTCGATGCGATGGAGGAGGTTCACCTCAACGGCGCGGCGAGCCCGAGGCATCCGGGAAACCTCAATCTGTCGTTTGGCTATCTCGATGGCGCGCGGCTGCTCCTCGACCTGTGCGAGGTGGTGTCGGTCTCGAGCGGCTCGGCATGCAGCAGCGCGGAGGCAGGCCCTAGCTATGTGCTCGAAGCCATGGGGGTTCGAAAAGACTGGAGCGCGGCCTCGGTGCGTTTCGGCCTTGGACGGCACACGACCGCTGCGGAGGTCCAGGCCGTCGCCAATGCCGTCATCGAAACGGTCGGCCGCCTACGAGAGCGCTCGCCGCTATGGGCGCGAAGAGCGAGCGGAAAGCAGGTCGACTGGTGACGGAGCGTCAAACCTGGCGGAACCGCACCTCTCGCCTTACATAGAGTAGATGAGCGAGGCGAAAGGCATCACCCTGACACCCAAAGCCGTGCAAATGGCTAAGCAGAAGCTCGCCGAGGTCGACGCGCCGGTCGAGGGACTCCGGCTCGGCGTCAAAGGGGGCGGCTGCTCGGGCTACTACTACGTCTACGACTTCGCCAAGAAAATCCGCCCCAACAAAGACCTCGTGTTCGACTTCGACGGCCTCAAGGTGGTCGTCGACAACCGGAGCATCGAGTTTCTCGAGGGCGCGGTCCTCGACTGGGAGCAGAGCTTGATGAGCTACGGCTTCAAGTGGATGAACCCGAACGCGACCGGCGACTGCGGGTGCGGCGAGTCGTTCGAAGTCGACTAGAAGCCGTCTTCGAGAGGCACCGGAATCGGATTCGGCAAGTCCGCGTACGGCTGTAAGTCCTCGGCTGTGCATTCGGCAGGAAGCGAACCCGGACTGTCGAGCTCGACCGAGCGGCAGCACCGATCGAACGCAGGCTCCGGCCCGGCTTCTGCTCCGACATTGGCGCACGGGTCGGGAATCGGAAGCTCGACCGGGGCGATTCGATTGGCGATCTTCGCCCGTAGCCCCTGAAAGCTGAACGCAACGCCCGTCGCTGTGCATTCATCGTCGGGGCTTCCCGCATCGGGATCGATGCGGAGATCGAGGTTGTTGGTGAGCAGGCTGACGACGCTACCGAGGAACGATTCGCTGCAAATGCCCAACGGCCTCATCGTGGCAACGATCTCGCCGGCCGGGAATCGCCCGGCGATCATGCCCTTGAGCAGGGTCTGCCGATCTTCGCTGATATCCGCGAGCAAGAAGCCGTTGAGCGAGATCGAAAAGCTGCCGGGACCCGTTAGAAAGACGAACGTCGCGGCGGTATCCAGCGGAAGCACGACGCGGCCGTCGCGGATGTACGCATCGGTCTTCCTCACCTCTGGACGATCGAGGTTATCGGCGACCAAGCTCGACGGGTCGACGAAGAAGTAGTCTTCGCCGTCCCACCGCGGAGCTGGGGCTTCGTCGATTGCGCCCGGGAGCAGCAGAGTCGAGCCATCGGCGCCGCCCCATTCCACGCCGGATATGTCATCGAGAGATGTTCCATCGACCGCAGAGAGCACCGATACATCCACCTTCGCGTCGTTGGGGGTACCGTTCCAGTCCCGCAGTCGGAGTAAGACCGTGCCTCTGCCGTGCCCTTGGTTGAGCGCGATGTTGTCTTCGAGGCACGAGATCAAGCTCACCACCGTCGGAAGAACGTACTGACCGAAGGCGTTGTCGATTCCTTTGTCTCCATCGAGCGGCGGATTGCCATTGGCCGCAACACATTCGGCCGCGTCGCCGATCGACGTGGTGTTCATTCCATCCATGTCGAGACCGACCCGGCGCCAACGGTCACCCGATTGGTCGAGAGAGACATTACGAAACGCGAAGACCGCCTCGACATCATCGTCGTTGGAGCTCGTGCTCAACGGTGGCCGATCCGGAATGCCCGCAAGCGCGCCCTCCACCAGATTGGAGTCGTAGACGCTGCACGCCGGAGCGGTGAGCAGGAAGGCCATAAGCCACAAATTAAGCAGAAGTTTCATCGGTTCCGAGATCGCCCGCCAAGCGACTAAAATCTAGCATCACTATAACAAAACAGTAACAAAGGATCTCAGAAATTTGTGATGTTGCTTACAAAACAGGCCGTCGCGACCACCAAGCAGCCAGCGCGCTCCCGAGAATGCAGTGGGTAATCGCGGAGATGGCACTTGGAATGGCGGTCAGCGGGTTGGCGAAGTGAGCTTGCGCGAGGACCGCCCCCAAGCCCGAGTTCTGCATGCCGACTTCGATCGACGTGGTGCGCGCGACGCTTCCGAAACCGCCGCTCAGCCCTCCGAACAGGTAGCCAAGCAAGAAGCCAAACGTATGCGCAGTGACCACAGCACCGAGTAGCTGCAGGCCCGACTCGAGCACCGCGTCTTTCTGCGCCCCGAGAATCGCCGCGACGATCAGCACGATCATCAGCACCGCGGCTGCGGGTGAAATGGGCAGAAGTTTTTCGGTGAGCTTCGGTAGATAGCGGCGCATGAACAGGCCGATTGCAACCGGTAGAAGGACCACTTTGGCGGTGCTCAGGAACAACCCCAGGCCGTCGACATCCACCCGGCTACCCACGATCCAGGTGGTGAGCAGAGGGGTGCACGCAGCGGCCAGCATCGTCGAGAACGCGGTCATCGACACCGAGAGCGCGACATCGGCCTTGGCCAAGTAGGCGATCACGTTGGAAGCCGTGCCGCCCGGACAACAACAGACGAGCACCAAGCCGACGGCGAACGCGGTGGGCAAGTGAAACAGGATTCCGGCTCCCCAACCGAGCAGCGGCATGACGGTGTACTGCAGCAGCACCCCCCAGAGGATGGGCGCGGGGGCGCGGAAAACACGGGAGAAGTCGGAGAGCTCGAGGGTGAGCCCCATGCCGAGCATGATGATCTGAAGCCCTGGAGTGATCAGCCCGTAGTCGAGGAACCACGTGAACGCCGGCGGGTAGATCAGCGCGACGACACCGCCGAGGGTGACCCACAGGGGAAAAAGTCGAACGAACGCAGGCACGAGGTCGCGATGTAGCACGGCGGGGCCACGCACGGGTCACGCGGGACGGGAATGCGCTTCCATGCTAGAAATCCGGCTCTCATGTTCCGCCCACCTACCGACGACGTCCGGATCGACGACCTGCGCCCACTGATCCCGCCTGCCATCCTGATGGAGGAGATTCACCCCGGGGACGAAGCGATCGGGCGGATCACAGACGCTCGCGGGCAGATCAGCGACATCGTGCACGGCAAGGACGACCGGCTGTTGGTGGTCGTCGGGCCTTGCTCGATCCATGACCCGCAGGCCGCGCTCGATTACGCCAAGCGCCTGAAGGCGCTACGCGACCAGCACATCGATGACCTCTTAATCGTGATGCGCACCTACTTCGAGAAGCCGCGCACGACGGTCGGGTGGAAGGGGTTGATCAACGATCCCAAGCTCGACGGGAGCTTCGACATCAATCATGGGCTCCGCGTGGCGCGCGGGTTGCTCAGCGCGCTTGCTGAGCTCGATCTGCCGGCTGGCACCGAGTTCCTCGACCCGATTTCACCGCAGTTCGTCGCGGACCTCGTGTCGTGGGGCGCAATCGGTGCACGAACGACCGAGAGCCAGGTGCACCGCGAGCTCGCAAGCGGGTTGTCCATGCCGGTGGGCTTCAAGAACGGTACACGCGGCACGGTCAAGATCGCCGTGGAGGCAGTCAGAGCGGCTCGCAACCCGCACCACTTCCTCTCGGTCACCAAGCAGGGCCTCACCGCCATCGTCGCAACGAAGGGCAATCTCGACTGTCATGTCATCCTCCGCGGCGGCGCGGGAAAACCGAACTATCACGCTGAGGATGTCGCGGAGACCGTGGAGATGCTCGAAGCCGCGGGGCTCGAGGGGCGTCTGATGGTCGACTGTAGCCACGCGAACAGCAGCAAGGACCACGAGAAGCAGGCTGGCGTGGCGATCGCCCTCGGGCAGCAGGTCGCGCAGGGCAGTACAGGTGTATTCGGTGTGATGCTCGAGAGCTTCCTCGTAGGCGGCCGGCAGAACAGCGACCCGGGAGCGGAGCTCACGTACGGGCAGAGCATCACGGACGCGTGCATGAGCTGGGATGTCACCGTCCCTGTGATCGAAGGCCTCGCCGATTCGGTGCGCCAGCGCCGAAACGCGGGCGGCTGAGCGAGGCAGGGGCTCCTAAAACAATTCCGGCTCAGGCACGGGGATCTGAACGGTGCTCGGAAGCGCGTCGAATCGCCCAGCCTTGATCATCTTTTCGGGTGTGTCGCATGTGTCCTGGCGCGTCTTGCCGTCCAGCCATTGGCTCGGGCAACAGCGATCGGTCCCGACGGGCCCCTCCGCTGCGCAAGGTGCGAGCGGCGGTCGCGAGA
>CALJYC010000260.1 GCA_937984275.1 uncultured bacterium
CCGGTACATCGACTGGACTTTCTTCTTTTCCGCCTGGGATCTCAAAGGGAAGTTCCCGAAGATCCTCGACCACGAGCGTTACGGCGCCGCCGCGCGAGAGCTCTACGATCACGGCCGCTCGCTGCTCGACCGCATCATCGCTGAGAAGCTTCTCACGCCGCGGGCCGTCTACGGGTTCTGGCCTGCAAATCAGGACGGCGATGACATCGTCGTGTGGAGCGACGAAGGTCGGAGTCGGGAGCGCCTGCGGTTCCACATGCTTCGCCAACAGGCGGTCAAACCGAACGAGCAGCCGTACTTCTGTCTTTCCGATTTCGTGGCACCGTTGCGCAGCGGTATCGAGGACCACATCGGTGCCTTTGCCGTCACGACGGGGATCGGCGCCGATGAGCTTGCCCGAAGCTTTGAGCAGGAGCACGACGACTACAACGCGATCATGGTCAAGGCGCTCGCCGACCGTTTGGCCGAAGCTTTTGCGGAGCTGCTCCACCAGCGTGCACGTCAGGAGTGGGGCTACGAGCCGGACGAGAGCCTCAGCAACGAAGATCTCATCGGAGAGAAGTACCATGGCATCCGTCCTGCATTCGGCTACCCCGCCTGTCCCGACCATACCGAGAAGAAGACCTTGTGGGAGTTGCTCGGCGCCGATGACATCGGCATCTCGCTGACAGAGCACTTCGCGATGAACCCGGGCGCGAGCGTCAGCGGCATTTACTTGGGGCACCCGGAGTCCCGCTACTTCGCGGTCGGTCCCGTCGACCACGAGCAGGTCGAGGACTACGCGCGCCGAAAGAACATGACCGTCGCCGAGGCCGAGCGCTGGCTACAGCCGAACCTGGGCTACCAACGAGGCGGTTGATGCAAAGGCCGAGGCTTCGAGACCTGCTTCCTATCACCGTGCGCACCTTCGATCCGGAGGAGGTGACCACCAAGAGCCACCGCGAGACCGATCCGCGTGGGGTGGGGCTGACCGCACAGGACGTCGAGGCGATCTGGGAAGCGGTTGTGACCTTTTACAAGGCGGGCCTTCACCCGGCGATCGCGCTGTGCATCCGGCGACGGGGCGAGATCATTCTCGATAGAGCGATCGGTCACGCCCGAGGAAATAGCCCTCAGGATCCGGAGGGCATGCCGTTGGTGAAGGCGACACCCGACACGCTGTACAACTTCTTCTCGGGCTCGAAGACCGTCACCGCCATGCTGATTCACCTCTTGGAGGAAGAGGACAAGCTGCACGTCGACGAGCCGGTCGCGACATTCATTCCCGCGTTCGCGAAGCGCCGGAAGCACAGCATTACGATTCGGGACGTTCTGACTCACCGCGCCGGGATTCCGGCGACGCCCGAGGAGGCGATCAACCTCGAGTTGCTGTCGAAGCCCGAGGAGATCACCCGGGCCTTCTGCGAGCTCGAACCGACCCACCGGCCGGGCAGCGTGCAAGCCTATCAGGCTGTGACGAGCGGATTCATTCTGGCGGAGATCATCCGGCGCGTGACTGGCGAAAACATCAGAGACTTCCTGACGGCCAGGATTCGGGAGCCGCTCAAGATGAAGCACTTCAACTACGGGGTTCCTCCGGAGCAGCTCGACCGGGTCGCGGTCGATGCATTTACTGGGCCCACGCCGACCTGGCCTTACAAGAACCTGGTGCAAGTTGCGTTCGGGGCGTCGATGCGCGAGCTCGTCGACCTCAGCAACGACCCTCGTTTCCGGACGGCGGCCGTGCCGGCTGCCAACATCATCGCGACACCCGAAGAGATCTCCCGCTTCTTCGAGACGCTCCTTTGTGGCGGCACGTACGAAGACGCCCGCGTTTTCGACCAACGAACCGTCGCCCGGGCAACGGAGCCTCAGGTGACTGGGCAAGTCGACCGCGTCTTGATGATGCCCATCCCGCTGTCGATGGGCTTCATGCTGGGCGGGCGAACCTTTGGTTTCTACGGACCGCGTACGGCGAACGCGTTCGGTCACCTCGGATTCACGAACGTGCTTGGATGGGCCGACCCCGATCGCGACATCAGCGTCGCGTTCATGAATACGGGAAAGCCGCTCCTTTCCGCCAGAATGCTGGCTTGGTTGAACGTGACCCGCGTCATCGGTACGCGCATTCCTCGAGACCGGGCCTAGACCATGCAAGAGCAGAGCGAGTTCGCCAAGCAGGCCGGCGGCCCTATGCTAGAGTCCGCGGGATGAAATTCAGCGTTTCCATCGCCATGGCGCCGCCCGAACAGTACATCCCCATCGCTCGGGAGGCCGAGAAGCTCGGCTATCACGCCATCGTGTTGCCCGACTCGATCTTCTTTTCAGAGGAGGTCAGCAAGCCGTACCCGTACACACGCGACGGCAGCCGCATGTGGGACGGCGCGACCCCGTGGATCGAGCCGATCGTGGGCGCGGCCGCAATGGCGGCCGCTACCGAAACGCTCTTCTTCTACACGAGCGTCGTGAAGTTGCCGGTGCGCCACCCGGTGTTGGTCGCGAAACAGGTGGCGTCGTTGGCGGCGCTGTCGAACAACCGCTTTGGTTTCGGCTGCGGGCTCGGGTGGCTCCCCGAAGAGTTCAAATGGTGCGGCACCGACTTCGAGACCCGCGGGAAGCGCATGAATGAGTGCCTCGAGATCCTGCGCCTCATTTGGGGCGGTGGCATGGTCGAATACCACGGCGATTACTACGACTTCGGCAAGATTCAGATGAGTCCCGCGCCGAGTGAGCCGATTCCGATCTACATTGGAGGGCACACCAAGCCCGGTCTCCGGCGAGCGGCGAAGTACGGCGACGGCTGGTCCTCGGCGATGCTTCCGTCGAAGAAGCTTCTGGCGCTGATCGCCCAAATCGAGGCGTTTCGTAAAGAATACGGTCGCGACCACCTACCGATGGAGTACCAAGCGGTGGTCACCGACGTCTGGGATGCCGATGGCTACAAGCGCCTCGAAGATGCGGGCGTCACCGACATCATCACCGTCCCGTGGCTCATGTACGGCACGCCCATGGTGGGAGGCGCCTTGCAGGGCCGCATCGACGGCTTGAATCGGTTCGCCGACACCGTTATCGCCAAGATGCAATGAGCTCCACGTTGCCATTTTTGGAGCACGCGAGCCTCGAGCCGGTATCCGATCACGATGCCTATCGCCTAAGCGAGCTCGACACGGGTGCGCTTTGCGAAGCGGCCCGCACCCGACGTGATCGCGCGTGGGGCAAGACTCTCACTTTTTCCCCGAAGGTGTTCCTGCCGATCACCAATCTGTGTCGCAACCGATGCGACTACTGTTCGTTCCGGCGCTCCCCTGGCGATCCAGGTGAGTGGACGATGAGCCCCGACGAAATTCGGGCATGGCTCCAGCGCGCGCGCGAGCAAGGTTGCATCGAGGCGTTGTTCTGCCTGGGCGACACACCGGAGACAGGGTTCCGCGAGTATCGTACGTTGCTGCGTTCGTGGGGCCACGACCGAACGGTCGACTACCTTCGCTGGGCCGCCGAAGAAGCGTTGGCCGCCGGCCTCCTGCCGCACACCAATGCCGGTATCCTTTCGCGCGAAGACATGATCGCGTTGCGGCCGGTGAACGTCAGCCTAGGCCTGATGCTCGAGAACGTGAGCGAGCGGCTGTGCGATAAGGGCATGCCGCATCATCGCGCGCCCGATAAGCGGCCGGCGAAGCGCATTCAGATGACGCGCGAGGCTGGGGAGCTGCATATCCCGTTCACCTCGGGGCTGTTGATCGGCATCGGAGAGACGGTGGAGGAGCGCGTCGACACGATCCTGACGATTCGGCGCATGCAGCGTCGATACGCTCACATCGGGGAAGTCATCGTTCAAAACTTTCGGTCCCATCCCGATACGCCGATGGGCTTTGCGACGGAGCCGACGCCCGACGAGCTCGCTGCAACCATTGCATTGGCCCGGCTCATCCTCGACGACGATGTCAGTGTCCAGGCCCCCCCGAACCTCAACCCGGCGTCGACCGCCACGCTCATCCAATCCGGCATCAACGACTTCGGTGGCATTTCCCCGGTCAGCCCGGACTACATCAATCCGCAGCATCCCTGGCCGTATCTGGACCGCCTTCGGAAAGCGTGTGATGCGGAAGGCTTTCGACTCGAACCGCGACTCCCAGTATACCCCTCTCACCTCGACGCGCCGGGTTTCGTCGACGCGTCTTTGCGCCCCCGTATCGACCAGCTTCAGACGGAGCTAGCCACGTTATGACGACTGCCCTCGAAACCTGTCTCCAACGAGTATCGCCCGCCGTCCGCGCGATCTTAGAACGAAGTCTCGACGGTCGAGAGGTCAGCGTGGACGATGGCATCGCATTGAACGAGGCGCGGGGAACCGACCTGCACGCACTGTGCCTCGTCGCGGACGAGCTACGCCGGCAGCAGGTGGGCGACCGGGTCACGTACGTGGTCAACCGCAACATCAATTTCACGAACGTTTGCATCAAGAACTGCAAGTTCTGTGCGTTCGCACGCACCGTGCGTTCGGAGCAGGGTTACTTCCTTCCGCACGAAGAGGTCGCTCGGCGAGTGCGGCAAGCGTGGGAAATGGGTGCCACGGAAGTATGCCTGCAGGCGGGCCTTTCGCCGAATCTCACTGGAGACAGCTACATCGAACTGTGCCGCGTGGTGAAGGAAGCGGCGCCCGAGATTCACATTCACGCCTTTTCACCGGAAGAGGTGAAGTTCGGCGCCTCCCTCAAACGTGTTTCGTACGCCGAGTACCTGGCCGAGCTCAAAGATGTGGGGTTGGGGACGCTGCCCGGCACGTCGGCCGAGATTCTCGACGACCGTCTGCGGAAGACCATTTCGCCCACGAGGATCACCACCGGCGAGTGGTTGGACGTGATCAAGGCGGCTCACCGGCTCGGCATTCGAACGACATCGACAATGATGTTCGGGCATGTGGAGTCGGTGGAGGACCGCATGTCGCACATGGATCTGCTTCGAAGGGTCCAGCGAGAGACGGGTGGTTTCACGGAGTTCGTCCCCCTTTCTTTCGTCCACGAGGAGGCCCCTCTGTTTGCGACGAGCGAGGTGCCTGGTGTGCGTCCGGGACCGACCGGCGACGACGTGTTGCGCTTGTACGCGACCGCTCGCCTCATGCTCGGCCGGGACATTGCCAACCTGCAAGCGTCTTGGGTGAAGGAAGGACTCCGGACTTCGCAGTTGTTACTGAGTTGCGGCGTCAACGATCTGGGCGGAACGTTGATGAATGAGAGCATCTCGACTGCCGCGGGTGCTCGCCACGGGCAGCTCCTGACTCCGGCGACGCTGCGCCGGGTGATCCGCGATGCGGGCAGGGCGCCGGTCGAGCGCGACACCGCCTACGGCGTCATTCGCGAGTTTGGGGATACATCCGATCAGGATCCCGCGGAGCCACTCGACACGATTCAGGATGCCGATGAGGTGTTTGGTTCCTACGACGCGCTGACTCGAGATCCGCGGTTCCACTACGAACCACGCGGGTTACGCGTGGTCAGCTAACGGCTGTGCGCCGCGGGCCTGCGTGGTACGGTCCCCGGGCATGAGTAAGTTGGCGGAACGATACGGACCTTGGGCCGTCGTCACCGGCGCTTCCGCGGGGATCGGGGCGGAGTTTGCGCGCCGAGTCGCCGAGCGCGGCATCAACGTCGTCCTGATTGCCCGGCGTCGCAATCGGCTCGAAGAGCTCGCCTCGACGATCGAGGACATGTACCGGGTCGAGGTGCGCGTGGCTCCTGCGGACCTCACCTCCCGCGACATCGTGGAGGTCCTGCAGCCGGCTCTCGCCAACATCGAAGTTGGGCTGTTGATCAACTGCGCGGGCTTCGGCTCGACCGGCCCGTTCCTCGACATGGACCCGAGCGTTCAAGAGTCGATGATCAACTTGCACTGCCGCGCACCGATTTTGCTGACGCACGAAATCGTACAGGGGATGCGTGAACGTGGCAGAGGTGGGGTGATCTTCGTCTCATCGGTCAACGGGTTCTGTGCCTCGCGAGGCATGGCCAACTACAACGCGACCAAAGCCTACGACCTTCTATTTGCCGAGGGCTTGGCCGGGGAGCTCCGGCCTTATGGCGTCGACGTGCAGGCGCTTTGTCCCGGAGGCACCATCTCGGAGTTCCAAGGGGTGGCAGGTCTCGACACGCGGAACTTCGGCCCACTGGCGCGCCTGATGTTCGTGACCCCGACGTCCGTGGTGGTGACGAGCCTGCGGGCTCTCGGTCACCGCGTGACCGTCATTCCTGGGGTTCTCAACAAGATCGCCGTCCTGACCATGAGGTTGATGCCACGACGTGTGTCGACGTGGCTCTTCGGTGTGGTGATGAATCGCTTTGCCGCGGGAAATTAGCGACGGCGCAGGCGCTCGAGGTCGCGAGGGCGGTCGACGTCGAAGGCGATCCCGCTGCTGAGCTGAACGCTGACGGTAAGTCCAAGCTCGCGCGCCAGCGTGTAGTGACGGTGGAGGCTGTCTTCATGGCCGAGGCAGCTCGGGAGGCCCGCGGCTGGCTTCACTGCGATGACGTTGGTGCCTTGCTGCAGCAGATCTGGCACGAGCACCACATCGCTTTCATCGAGCTGACGCGCGACGCTGGCAATGTCTTGCACGGTCAAGTCGGGTAGGTCACCCATGCAGATCACCGCACTCGTTGCGCCACGGCGCTCCAAGTCTTGGAGCGCGCCATCGACTGCGTCCGCTAGGCCTTGGCTCCCGTCGGCGTCAGACAAGGCTACGATGCCCATGCGCTCGGCGTGCTCGCATGCCTCAGGCGAGTCGCTGACGACCGCGATGTCCTCGATCGCGGGAGATGCCCGAAGCACACGCACTACATGCTCGAAGAGATCACGCGCCAGCTGCGCGCGCTCGAGCGGAGTCAATACTTCGGAGAGCCGGGACTTCCCTCGGTCGAACCCCTTGATTGGAATCAACGCCCAACGGCTCATCATAGGCTCCGCGCAAACTCGATGAGCTCGCGAGCGAAGATTACCCGATCTTTGCTGGATTGGATCAGGATGTTCGTTTCTAGAAGCGGAAAAGGCGCGGTGAAGGCATCGCCTCGGTGGACCACGTACCCGTCGAGGAGACCCTCGTAGTGCATGGCGACTGCCTCGGCGGAGGGCTTGCGGTCAGAGATTTCCGGGATCATCGTGGCGAGCGGGCCCTTTACGGCTTTCCCGCCGACGATGGGGCTCACCGCGACCGTCGTTGCGCTCCGAACCGCATCGGAGACGCCAGTCAGCGTGAGGATTGGGTCGATAGACACGTAAGGATTGGACGGACAAATCAAGACTAAGTCGGCCGCGGCTAGTGCATCGATGACAGCCGGCGTCGTTTCATCGGATCCGTGGTGACGAATTTCGCGGACGGCGGGCGCCGCTCGTTCTTTGACGAGCCATTCTTGGAACATGAGCTCCTCGCCGTCTTGGGTCACGACGCTCGTAGGGCGGGGCCCGTCGCTCATCGGCAAGATCGGGCGTTGGACGCCAAGCTTCTTGCAAAGGTCGGCAGTCACGTGCGTGAGGGAGTCGCCGCGCCCGAGCGCGCCGGACCGTGAAAGATGCGTGACCAGGTCCCGGTCGCCGAGCTGGAACCATTCATCGACCCCGCGACGATTGGCTTCTGCGAGCACGTGGAATGTGTCGCCGTCAATGCCCCAGCCGCGGTCCTCGGGGGAGAGTCCAGCGAGGGTGTACATCACCGTGTCCAGGTCGGGGCTGATGTGGAGTCCCCAATGTCGGAAATCGTCTCCGGTATTCACGACCACTGTGAGAGAGCCAGCGGGCAGGGCGCGATCCAGCCCGTCGACGAGCCGGGCGCCACCCACGCCTCCCGCAAGCGCGACCACCGAGAGGTCGCTCTGGGAGGGCGCGGTCATGCGTACAAGTCGTCTTCGGGATTGCGAAGCAACGCTTCAGACGAGTCGTTGGTGGGTTGAAACCGAAGCCCGCGAACCAATGTCAGTGGACGCCCTTCGTCGGCTTGGCCGGCCACGAGATCCGCCGCTGCAGCGATTGAATCTGCCACCGCCGACTCGGTGGCCTCGAGCACCCGGCCATGGCGATCGCTTGCGCCGCGACGATCCCAGACTGGGGGCACCCCCGCTACACCGACTGCAAAGCCTACGGTGCCTCGTCGAAACGGACGGCCCCACGAGTCGGTGATGATAACGCCAACTTTCGCCGAGAACCGCGCCGCAAGCTTGGCCTGCAGCGCAGAGGCCGTGGCGTCGGGGTCGCGTGGGAGGATGAGCACCCATGGACCGCTGCCCTCGGGAGCACTGGACGGCGCCGCGTTGCTGGCGTCGATACCGGCGTTGGCGGACACAAAGCCCAATCGATGCCGGACGATCAGTGCGCCGCTCGTCTTTCGGGACATCCCCGTGCTCTCGCGAACGATCAGCTCCACCAGGCGCGGGTCCTTGTCGACTTCTTCGGCGAGTTGCCGGGCCCTGTCGCTTGGGACGACGGTTTCCAAGTCGACGAAGCAGCGTTCCGCGCGCGAGACGATCTTGCTTGCGATCACGATGACGTCTCCGTCGGCCAGCTCGGTCTCGTCACGGGCAAGACTCGAAACGATCACCTCGAACAGGTCGTCGCCCGGCTCGATCGTAGGCACCCCTGCAATCGCGCGAACCAGGAGCTCCGAGCCGACACGCAGGTCGCCCGAAACTGGCTCGCCGTGGCTCACTCCGTCTCCGGGATGCCCGTGATGCGGATGCCGGATCCGACGCTCTTGTAGCGGCGATTGATGTGCAACAAAACCGGCGTGAGCGATTCGAGGGCGATGGCGTTCTTGAGTACACCCGCATCGATGCCACGAAGGCCCAAGTCCGAAATGAGCGAGATGACGGCAGCGCGTGCTTCCTTGTCGTCGCCGCATACCAGTACGTCACAATCGAAAGTGTGCCCGGGGTCGCTCAAGTGTTCCGAGCTGATGTGATGCAGGGCCGCTACGAGCCGGGTGCCCTCGTCGAGCAGTGCACGCGCCTCCAACGCGGCCGCTTGCCCCTCGGGCAGGTTCACAGAACGGACTTTGGGGGGCTTGATCGGCACCGTGATGTCCACGATGACCTTGTCGCCAACGGCGTCCTTGATCGATTCGAAGGTAGGGCGGTGCGCGCTGTACGGAACCGTCACGACGATCAGCTCGGCGTGATTGCACGCGGCCACGTTGTCACTGCCTTGCAGCGTGACTCCAAACTCCTCCGAGAACTCCGCGGCCTTGGCGGACCCTTTCTCAGCCTGGCGGGAGCCGATGAAGACGTCGTGTCCGGCCTTGGCCCAACGAACCCCCAAGCCGCGCCCTTCGCGCCCAGTGCCTCCTACGATTCCAATCTTCATCGCTGCCTCACGAGTTGAGCTCGGCCACGAACCGAAGCGTCTCCATATCCTGCGAGCCGACCAAAAAGGTTCCGACCGGCGACTCTTTCCAGCGTTGGAAGCGATCGCGAATGCGGTCCTTGGAGCCGACGAGGTATAGAGCATCGACCATCTCGTCCGGGACGGCGGCAATCGCTTCGTTGCGCTTGCCCTCGAGGAATAGCGCCTGAACTTTCTCGCAGGCTTCTTCGAAGCCGACCCGACTCAGATAGTCCTTATAGAAGTTCTTGTTCTTCGAGCCCATGCCCCCGATGTAGAGCGCGAGCTGCATCTTGCAAGGTGTCATCGCGTACTGCGGGTCGCCGATGATGACCACGACGGTCGGGGCGATGTCGAAGTTGTCGATGCCCTTGCCGTTGCCAGCCTTTTCAAACCCTGGGTTGAAGTTCTCCATCAGCACGTCGGAGCGGTCCGGGTGCATGCAGGTCAGCAAGCAGCCGTCGGCAAGCTCCGCGGACATCGTCTGCGACTTGGGTGCCATCGAGCCGGTGTAGACCGGGATGTCGGGTCGGCCGTGAACCATGCTCTTGAGTGGCTTGCCTTGCCCCGTGGAGCCTTCGCCACGGTACGGAATCTGGTAACGTTCGCCTTCGAACTTCAGTGCCGCTTCACGCGCGAAAATCTGCTTCACGATGGTGACGTACTCGCGGAGCCAAGTGAGCGTCTTGTTGAAGGGCACGCCGTGCCAGCCCTCGACGACCTGCGGCCCAGAGGTCCCGAGCCCCATGATGAACCGGCCCTTCGAGAGCGTGTCCATCGTGATCGCGGTCATCGCCGCGTTCGCCGGCGACCGCCCCGGAAGCTGCATGACGGCAGTGCCGAGCTTTATCGTAGAAGTCTGCGACCCAACCCAGGCAAGAGGAGTCACCGCGTCATTGCCCCAAGACTCTGCGGTCCAAATCGAGTCGTATCCAAGCCGCTCGACCTCTCCAATCCTCTCCATGTTCACGAGGTCCTCGACCGTCGTATTCAACTGAGGACCCGCATAACCAAGTGTAAGCCCAAGCTTCATCACCAACTCCAGAAAAAGGGGTCAGACCCCTTTTCAAAAGGGTTAACGCTTCGAAAAAGGGGACAGTCCCCTTTTTCGAAGGTGGGGGACCCTATCAGGAAGGAGAACGCGTTTCAATTTGATGCGGGGGGTCGTGCAGGTCAGCCTGCGCGGATGCGGGTGTTGGTGACTGGGGCGTTTGGGCGGCTTGGGCAGGAGGGCCTCGAGCGTCTTGTGCGGGAGGGGCATTCGGTCATCGCGTTCGACGTGCCGAATCGGCGAAACCAAAGGGAGGCAAAGAGGTTCGCCGGGCCCGTGACGACCGTGTGGGGGGATATTCGATCGCTCGAGGACATCGGCCCGTGCGTCGATGAGAGCGACGCGATCATTCACAACGCCGGGGTCCTGGCGCCGGCCTCCGAAAATCATCCGGAGCTGGCGTACGCGGTCAACGTCGGCGGTACCAAGAACATTCTCGACGTGATGAAGCGGATGGAGAAACCTCCGGTGATCGTCTTCGCTTCGTCCCTATCGGTTTGCGGCCCTCGTGCGCCTGGCGGGCCACCGTTGACCGGTAGCGACCCCGCCATTCCGACCGATAACTACACGTCGAACAAGGCGGAGTGCGAGCGGTTGCTTCGAGAGTCGGGCCTGCCTTACGTGATCCTGCGCATCGGCGTCTCCGTAGGTGCCAAAGCTGCGGCCGGGGATCTTTCGCCGGACGTCTTCCGCGTCCTCTTCAGCATCAACCCAGACACTCGCATGGAATGGGTCCACCCAGAGGATGTTGCCCTTGCGCAGGCTCGTGCGATCGAGACCCCTGGCGCCCTCGGGAAGATCTTGATGATCGGCGGCGGACCAGGGTGCCGCCTGACGTTCCGCGAGTTCTACGGTGCGATGTTCGACGCCACCGGGGTGGGGCGCTTCCCGCCGGAGGCCTACGGCGCCGGCGAGTACTACTGCGATTGGCTCGACACGGACGAGAGCCAAGCGCTTCTCGGCTACCAGCGGACCACCTTCGATGCCTTCATCGGGCAGCTGCACGAAGCGTCGCGCTTCACACGGCCCCTGGCACGAATGTTCTCGCCGCTAATTCGATGGTTCATGTTGCGGTATTCCGATGCTTGGCAGGCACGGAAGAGCCGCACGTAGTCAGGCGCGCTGGCTCGAAACGGAAAGCACCTCGCCCGTCATGTACGAGCTGTAGTCGCTCGCTAGGAACAGCATGACGTTCGAAATCTCCCAGGGCTCGGCACCGCGACCGAACGCCTCGCGCTTCTTGAGCTCTTCGAGAAGGCCAGGCGGCGTGACCTTTTCGAGGAACGGGTGCATAGCGAGAGAAGGCGCGACGCAGTTGATGCGGACATTGCCTTCTGCGGCTTCGATCGCCGCGCACCGGGTCAACGCCATCACGCCCGCTTTGGCCGCGGCGTAGTGCGACTGTCCCTCCTGCGCGCGCCAGCCGAGCACAGAGGCGTTGTTCACGATCGCGCCCTTGCCACGTGGCACCATGTGCTTCATGGCGGCGCGCGTGCAGCGAAAGCACCCGTTGAGCGTCACGTCGAGTACCAGGTTCCACTGGTCGTCGGTCATGTCGATGATCTTGGCGTAGCCGCCGAGCCCCGCGTTGTTCATCAGGACGTCGACATGCCCCATCTTCTCGACCGCGAGTTCGAACATCGCCTGCACCTCGTCTTCCTTCGTGACGTTGCACATGACGGTCTCGGGACGAACCCCAGTTTCGGCCTCGATCTTGTCGGCAGCTTCCCCGAGGCGCCGCTCATGGATGTCGCTGATCACCAGGCCGGCGGCGCCTTCTTCGGCGCACCGGATGGCGGTTGCGAATCCGATGCCTGTGCCCGCAGCCGCGGTCACGAGGACGGTTTTACCTTCGAGCAGCTTATGCCCGCCGACGTACGTGGGTTGCTTGGTCATCGCGGCTCCTTCGGCAGCCCGAGTCCTCGTTCGCCGATGATGTTTCGTTGAACTTGGTTCGAGCCCGCGTAAATCGTGTCTGCTCGCGCAAAGAGATACCACTTCTGCATGCCGGTTAGCTCGTAGGGCGCGCCCGCGAGGAGCTCCGCCTCCGGCCCCAGTAGGTCCATCGCGAGCTTTCCGAGGTCGCGATGCCAGTTCGACCAATAGAGCTTGCTGATCAGCGCTTCGCGGTTCAAGTCGGCGCCTTCGTGCTCCAGCATGCGGAGGGCATTGACGCGCATGATCTTGAGGCCGATGCCGGCGTCTGCGATCCGCTGACGAAAGATGGGATCATTAGAGGCGCCCGTCCTTTTGGCGACTGCGACCACCTGCTCAAATTCTTTTTGGAACAGATACTGCTGCCCGAGCGTCGATGCGCCACGCTCGAACGCAAGCGTGCCCATCGCCACTTTCCAGCCATTGTTGATGCCGCCGACCACGTGATCCTTGTGGGCCTTGGCGCCGTCGAAAAAGACCTCTGCGAACTCGGAGCTCCCGCCCATCTGTTTGATCGGGCGCACTTCGATGCCTTCTTGCCTCATCGGAACGAGGATGTAACTGATCCCGCGGTGCTTCGGCGCTTCGGAATCGGTGCGGCACAGCACGAAGCACCAATCCGAGTACTGCGCACCCGAGGTCCAGATCTTCTGCCCTTCGATGACCCATTCGTCACCATCCAGCGTGGCCTTGGTCTGGACGTTGGCGAGGTCGGACCCCGCACCCGGCTCCGAGTAGCCCTGACACCAGATCTCTTCGCCCGAAACGATGGGAGGCAGGAACCGCTTTTGCTGTTCAGGTGACCCGAAGTGAATGAGCGTCGGGCCCAGCAGCGTCTCGCCGATGTGCCCCACGTTGCCCGGACCGTTCGCTCGGACGTACTCCTCATTGAAGACCGCCTCTTCTTTGATGCTGCAGCCGCGTCCGCCGAGCTCTTTCGGCCAGCCGATGCAGTTCCACCCAGCGGCGCCCATGGTCTTGCCCCAGGCGATCCGCTCTTCGATGTACGTGTCCTGGTCGCCCGAGGCTCCACGGCCTTGGAGATCTTTGAATGGGCCGTTGAGCTGCTCCTGCAACCACGCGCGGGCTTCTTGGCGGAACGCCTCTTCTTCTTTGCTGAGTTGTAGCTCCATTACAAACCCATCCGCTTCGCGACTCGCTCGCGGTGAAAGGACGGCGCGCCGAAGAGTGCCTCGGTGGCTTTGGCCCGCTTGAAGTACATGTGGGCGGCGTGTTCCCAGGTGAAACCGATGCCCCCGTGGATCTGAATGTTCTCCGCGGCACAGTGAAAGAAGGTGTCCGAACAGAAGGCCTTGGCGCTCGACGCCGCCTCTTCGAGGTCGGGTTCGCCCTGCCCAGCGAGCGCGCTCGCGTAGAAGGCCGCGGAGCGTGCGGACTCGACCATCATGAGCATGTCCGCGCACTTGTGTTTGATCGCTTGGAACGAGCCGATCGGGCGGCCAAACTGCTTGCGCACCTTCGCGTATTCCACCGACATGTCGAGGCACCTCTCGGCGGCTCCCACTTGTTCGGCGGCAAGCGCGATCCGTGCGAGATCCAGCGTGTGCTCGCAGAGGTCCCAGCCTCGCCCCTCTTCGCCGAGCAGGGCATCGGCTGCAACGGCCACATTGCCCAGCTCGACGGTCGCCAATCGCCGCGTCTGATCCATCGTCGGAAGCCAAGCTCGTTTCACTCCCTCCGCGTCGCCCGGCACCAAGAACAAGCTCACGCCCTCGGCACCGTCGCTGTTCTCCAAGCGTGCCGCCACGATGAGAAGGTTGGCGGTGTGTCCGTCGATAACGTAGCTCTTGTCGCCGCGCAGGATGTAACCCGAGCCGTTGCGCGAATAGGTGGCCTCGACACCCTCTGCGTCCGTTCGATTGTTCTTCTCCGCGTACGCCAACGTTGCCGTCGTCTCTCCCGCGGCGATGCCGGGCAAGTGCTGCTCCTTCTGAGCGTCGCCACCACCGAGCAACAGCGCGTTGGCGCCCAGGCAAATTGTCGAAAAGAAGGGCGAGCACAGGAGCGCGCGGCCCATCTCCTCCATCAGAGGATGCAAATCGAGGTAGCTCATGCCGAGCCCGCCGTAGTCTTCAGGGATGGTGAGCGCGGTCCATGCGAGCTCCTCGGATAGCTGCTCCCAGGTGGCAGAGTCGTAACCTTGCTCGGTTTCCATGGCAGCTCGGACGCGTTCCTCCGACGACGCGACCTCCAAGAAGCGGCGGGCGGCCCTCCTCAGCTCGTCCTGGTCTTCTGAGAACGAAAACTCCATGCGGTCACTCTCCTCGATTGACGGTGGCCGCCGATAGGAACGCAGGTGTTTCCCCGCCGCCATGAAGCAACAGGTTGGCTCCGCTCACGTAGGAGGCGAGCGGCGAAGCGAGGTACAGGCACGCCCCGGCGATGTCCTGGGGTGTGCCGAGGCGTTTGAGAGGGACGGTTTCCGCGACGCGCGCGATGCCCTCATCGTCGCCGTAGTGAAGGTGGGCTTGCTCGGTCAGGATCATGCTGGCCGAGATAGCGTTCACGCGGACCTTGGGGCCCCATTCGATGGCCAGCGTTCCGCTGAGGTTGATCAGCCCCGCTTTGGCGGCGCCGTAAGCCGCGGTACCGGGAGAAGGGCGTACGCCCGACACGCTGGCGATGTTGATGATCGAACCGCCGGAGTCTTGCCCCTGCATCACGCGGTTGGCCTGCTGCGCACAATGAAGCGCGGCGGAGAGATTCAACTGAATGACCTTGTCGGAAAACCGTGGGGACACCGTGGCAGCTTCGGCAAAGGGTGCACCACCTGCGTTGTTCACGAGCACGTCGAGACGCCCCAGGCGCTCGACCACCTCGTCGACCATCTTCTCGATTTGATCGGGATCGCGTACATCGGCAGCAACGAAGATCGCGCTCTTGCCTTCGACGCTCGCGAGCTCGTCGGGCTCTTTGCGGCCGCACACCGCGACGTCCGCGCCGGCGGCCAGGAATGCCTCGGCGATGCCTCGACCGATCCCGCGGCTTCCGCCCGTGATCAGGGCCACGCGGCCGGTGAAGTCGAGAGGGCTACTCATGTTCCGTACACCTTGACGAGGGGCTGCGCCTTCGCAAGCAGGTCCTTCACAGCCGGGCCGACTTCGGCCGCATCCCAGCGCTTGCCGATGTCGACCGTTTGTTCACGCCGGTAGCCATCAAATGCAGTGATCGTGCCTCCAAAGACCTCCCACACGCGCCCGGTAACCTCGCGCGACTGCGAGCTGGCGAGCCAGGCGATGAACGGCGAGACGTTGGCCGGGTCGTTTTCGTCGAAGCCCTGGTCCGGCGCTTTCATCGCGTCGCCAAAGGCTCCCTCGGTCATACGCGTGCGGGCGATCGGGCAAATCGCGTTGGCGGTAATGCCGTAGCGGCCGAGCTCGGCGGCTTGCACCAAGGTCAGCGTCGCGATGCCGGCCTTCGCTGCCGAGTAGCTCGACTGGCCGACGCTCCCGAGCACGCCCGCCCCGGAGGTCGTGTTGATGATGCGCGCGTCGACCTCTTCTCCGGCCTTGACCTGCCCGCGCCAATACGCGGCAGCGTGCCGAGCGACACAGAAGTGCCCCTTGAGGTGCACGCGAATGATGGCGTCCCATTCTTCTTCGCTGCAGCTGACGAACATCCGGTCGCGCACGAAGCCAGCGTTGTTGACGACGGCATCGAGCCGACCGAACTCGTCGATCGCCTGCCGCACGAGCGCCTCGGTCTGCTCCCAATCCGCAACGTCCGCGCCGTTGGCCACCGCCTCGCCGCCCATGTCCCGAATCGCTTGCACCACCTCGTCCGCAGGGCCTTGGCCACCGCCTTCGCCGCTGTTGCTCACGCCGAGGTCGTTGACGACGACTTTCGCGCCTTGCCGCGCAAGCTCGAGCGCATGCTCGCGGCCGATGCCGCGCCCTGCGCCCGTTACGATCACTACCCGTCCTTCACAAATGCCAGTCATCCTCAAACCTCTGCGTCGGCCAACTTGACCATCAATTTTCCTCGATGCTCACCGCTAAACAATCGAAGCAAGTGCGACGGAGCCTTGTCGAGCCCCTCGACGATATCGTCGCGATAGCGAATCTTACCCTCGCGGATCCAATGTGCGAGCTGCATGCGCGCCTCGTCGTATTGGCGCGTGAAATCCAAGGTGGTGAAGCCCTCCATGCGGGCGCTCTTGGCCAGGAGCTGCAGGTAGTTGCTCGGCCCGGGCGGCAGCTCGGCCTCGTTGATCTGCGAGATGGCGCCACACACGGCTATGCGGCCGTGGTAGTTGAGGCGCGCCAGCACCGTATTGAGGATCTCGCCGCCGACGCTGTCGAAGAACACGTCGATGCCATCCGGGCACGCTTCCTCGAGCGCGACTCGCAAGTTGGCCGTTTTGTAGTTGATCGCCGCGTCGTAACCGAGCTCGTCGATCAGCCACGCGCACTTCTCGTCACTTCCCGTCAGCCCCACGGCACGACAGCCTTGCACCTTCGCGATTTGCCCGACGATCGATCCGACACCACCCGCCGCCGCCGACACGAGCACGGTCTCGCCTTCTTTGGGCTGCCCGACATGGAGCAACCCAAAGTACGCCGTCAGCCCGGTCCCACCGAGCACGCTCAACATTGCGGGAAGCGGGATCCCTTCGATGGTCTGCACCCTACCGTGGAGGCTCCGCGGAGAAACGATGCTGTACGACTCCCAAGCGGCAAGCGCCTGTACGATCTGCCCCACCGGCCAGCCCTTGGCATTCGACTCGACGATTTGCGACAACGTTCCACTTCGAATCGGCTCCCCGATCTGAATCGGCGGCAGATACGACCTTGCGTCACTCATCCACCCCCGGATGGCAGGGTCGATCGACAGATACAGATTCCTGAGCAGCACCTCACCCGCCCCAGGCGTGCCAACAGCCCCTTCGACGGATTCAAAATCCTCGGCGGTAGGCACCCCAACAGGCCGCTTCTTCAACAAAATCTGCCTATTAACCAGAGCCACGCTCCCCTACACTGAAACATGTTCCACTTTCTGC
>CALJYC010000261.1 GCA_937984275.1 uncultured bacterium
CTTCGACTCAGCTCAAGGTGACCTGTCCGAGGTGCCTATCGAGAACCCGGACCTGCCTCTGGACGATCTGCCCGCGGAAGACGTCGAAACGCCCTGCAAGGGAACGATGCGACTCATCGGCACGGTCGTGCTTCCTGGCGATTTCGAACGCTCGCTCGCCGCCATCGTCGGCACGGACAACAAAGCGGGACTCCACCGAGGCGGGGCGGAGGTCGAGGGCTCTAGGATCCGCGCGATTCAGTCGGACGGTGTGGTGCTTCAAAACGCGGGCGGCCTTTGCCGTCTGGCCATGTTCGAAGTCGAGGGTGCCGCCAAGAAGCCCAGACCGCGACCTGCCATCAAGCCACGAAAGGCACCTACCAAGAAGTTGGGAGCAACCGCAGACCGCAATGCGGGTCTGAGCGAGGGCGAGATGGCCGAGGGTATCGAGAAGGTGAACGACACCAACTACAACCTCTCGCGTTCCATGCTCAACAAGGTGCTCGACAACGCGGGCAAGATCATCGGCATCGCCGCGGTCGCACCCAAGGTGGAGGACGGCCAGTCGGTCGGAATGGAGATCCGGGGCATTCGGCCCGGCACTCTCTTGACCAAGCTCGGCATCCAGAACGGTGACATCCTCGAAAGCATCAACGGGCAGCCGTTGAGCAACCCGGACACGGCGCTCCAGGCGTACACGACCTTGCGGACGGCGGACAAATTCAACCTCTCGATCCGCCGTCGCGGTCAATCGACGATGATCAACTACAACCTGCAGTGAGCCGGTCCTATTGAGGCTCAATCCGGTCGGCCGGGTGGCGCGCGCCAGTCGTCTGGCACCGACCGTAGATGCAGGTCCCGCTGCGGGAATGCGATCTCGATGCCCGCTTCGCGGAACGCCTTGTCGATGGCCATGTGAAGGTCGTGCCGAACAGGAAACAATTGCTCGGCGTTGCGAACGAACACGCGCAACTCGAACGAAAGCGAGCTGTCGCCAAAGCCGAGAAAAAAGACCTGAGGACGGGGATCCCGCAGGACGCGCCTCGACTCACGAGCCACCTCGGTCAGAACCTTGATCACGCGGTCTGTGTCCGAACCGTACGCGACCCCAACCGGGACGGAGACCCGAAGAATCGCATCGGACAACGTCCAGTTGATCAGTCGCCCGGTCACGAACTCCTTGTTGGGCACGATGAGCTCTTTGCGATCAAATGCCGTGATCCAAGTAGCCCGGATACGGATCCTCGACACCGTACCGTTCACTTCGCCGACGCTCACCGTGTCGCCGACTCGAATGGGCCGTTCGAACAAAATGATGAGCCCGGAGATGAAGTTTGCGAAGATTTCCTGGAGCCCGAAGCCCAGGCCCAAACCGACTGCGGCTACCAACCACTGAATGCTGGACCAACCGACGCCGATCGCATCGAACGCGATCGCCAATCCGACCAACACGACGGCGTACTTGACGATGGTGGAATACGCATAGCGTTCTCCCGGCCCAAGTCGGCGGAATAACGTGGCCTCCAGCAGCCCTGGCAGAGCACGAATCAGCACCAACGTGAGCAAACCGATCAGCAACGAACGGAACAAGTCGGCAAGGGTGATCGCCACCAACTGCTCTTCGGCGGAGACACGTTCGACGCCCGACGGGTCGAGCTCCGTGACCGTGACGGTCTCGGTGGTCGTCCAGAGCTCGACCTGTTGGAGGATTCTCGCGGCGGGTAACAGGTCTGCCCAGATCGCCAGGGTAGCGAGGATTGCGATGAGCAGGCCGGTGCCGACCATCAGTCGGCTGACCTGCAGGCTGGGAGCAGGCCTCGTGGGCTTCTCTTCGTGGGGTTCGTCCTCGAGGGCAGCGCGACGCTGGGCGATCATCGACCAGCGGGCGGCCAACTGAATGACAATCACCAACAGGAAGACGAACGCGAGGTTGAAGTGTAGCCGAGTCCCAATTTGAAGCGCGGTCCAATAAAAGCCGCGGAGTGTGGCAGCGATTAGCGCAAGCGGTATCAGTAACGAGAAGAGCTGGACCGCCCGCCATGCCCAGGGGCGGCGGGTTCGCCCGCTCAACACGTCGGCGAGCGGCCCTCCCGACCGAAGCGCCAGGTAGTTGAACACCGCGACCGCGAGCATCGAAATCGAGAACGCGAGGCGGCCAACCGATTCTCGCCATAGATCCTCTCCGCGCATCTCGAAGACGAAGATCACGAAGACCGCAGCAACGGTAACGATGGTCAGCCAGCGGAGGTCGCGCCAAAGGGCGTGCGCCGCTTTGTCGGACCATTCGCAGTGCGCTTCGGCGATCCCGCCCGGCCGAACCAGCTGTCGCGACACGCGTAGCGTCGCCCATGAGCCCGCGGCCGCAACCAGCCCGTACGCAACGCTTCGGGTGAATTGAGTAGCCACCGGCGAGAGACCCAAGCGCCAGCCCGCGTATGCCAATAGCCCCGGCAACCAAATCGCGAGCAGCATGGTCAGCGCGAGCGCCTCGCTAGTCGGCCCGAAACGGGTGCAGTCGGGGTCCTTGGCTTTTTCTCCGAGGCTTCGAATCCGTGGCCGGACGCGTCGCGCAAAAGGAACGAAGAAGATCGCGAGAAGCAGTGCGACGAGATTCAGGGGCCACAGCCGAGTCGCCGCGTCGCGAAGGCCCCTGCCGAGCTGCGCCCACTGCTTCGCCCCAAAGAGCCAAGCCGCGGCGTCCTGCCCGTCCGAGAGAAGCTCGGGCTGGACAGCCCTGCCGCTCGGGATCCAAAGGATGCGTTCGTCGATGAAGTCGAGGAGGTCTTTGGTGCGAGCGATCAGCTCTTGCTGCTGGGCGTCGAAATCGACGAGCTTCTGGAAGTACGTCTCATAGTCCTCGATGAGCGCGTCCATGTATTTGCGCTGAGTCTGGAAGAGTTGTCGGAGGAGCTTTTCGAGCTCTTGCTGATTCTCGGGGGACACCGGCTCTTCGATCGAAGCCATGGCTTCGTCGACGAGCGTGTCGATGTCGGCCAATGCCTGCCGTTGCTCCCGGAGCTTGATCTGCTGAAGCTGAACATCACCGATTTGCTCTTGGCGCATGCGGATGAACCGGCGGTACATACCGATGTCCGGCGCCTCCGCCCGATGGCGCCGGAGCAGCACGCCAACCGAATCGGCGAGACCGACCGCCTGAACACGGGCCGCAAGCCGAGTGAGCTCTGCCTCGAGCCCGGCGACCTTGGCTTCCGCGCGCGTCAGCTTTTCGCTGACGTCCTCGATTTGCTCGTGAAGCCCACCCTCGCTGGTCCATAGGGAGGCGAGCGCTTCGTTTCGCTGGTAGAGTTCCTGCAGCGTCCTCTTGAACCCATCGGGCAGAGCGGTCAGCTCCTCCAACAGCTGCTTCGTCGCCTCGTTCTCGCGCTCGACTTCGAGCCGCTCCACCCGTGTTTTTGCCTCGCGAAGCCTGCTGGCGAGGGTCTGGTAGTACGCAATTCGCAGGGTTGCTCGGTCGCGCCGCTTGCTGAGCAGCGCGCCGCGCGCATCATAGGTCCCGAGCTCGTTCTGATAGGCCTCGATCTCCGCTTTCCCTGCCCTATGTTTCAAGGCGTCGAGCTCCCGCAGCGCTACGGCCAGCACGGAGTCACCGCTCGGCGGAGGAGAGGCGTTGTCGAGCTCGTTGAGCCTCTGTTTGGCGATCGACAAGAGTTCCGGGATCCGCTTTCGTCGCTCTGCCCGTAGCTCGGCTTGCACGTCGAGCTCGATGGCCTCCCGTCGCGCGGCCGCAAGATCTTGCTCGGCCTCGAGGAGGAGCACATTGAGCTCGTTCGCGCTCACGCCCTCAGGGACGGCGATCGCGTCGCGTTTCTGGAGGCGGGCGTTGTCTTGATCGATGACATCGGTGCGCGCCTGCGCTTCTTGCCCGGCCGCGAGGTACTCGGCGGCCTTGCCCTCCCACTCCTGGAGCCGCGATCGAAGCTCCTGCACTTTGCGCGTGGCCTCCGCCAGCTCCGGCGACACCTCGGCGGCAGCTGGCTCGCCGGCAGGTGGGCTCTGCTGAGCGGACGCCGTAAACGGGGCGAGGGCAAACGACAGCCACAAGCCAAGTGCGATCAGGGCCCACTGCGGGTTGCGGCGGCCGGTCATTGAGACTTTCGAATTCGCATTAGACCCTCTTGCGCCACCGAAGCGACGAGTGCCCCTTGCTGGGAGTAGATGTGACCGAAATTGAGCCCGCGGCCTCCAGACGTTCGTGGACTTTGGGTTACGTACAGCATCCATTGGTCGGCGCGAAACGGTTGATGAAACCAAATCGCGTGGTCGAGGCTAGCAATGATCAGCTTTTCCGTCAGAAAGCTGTGCCCGTGCTGGTTGAAGGAGCCCTCCAGCAGGCCGTAATCGCTGGCATAAGCAAGGACCGCCTGATGGACGACGGGATCATCGCCGAGCGCCCCGTTCGCCCGAAACCAAGTGCGCTGAATGCCACTGCGCGCCTCCGGCGCCAAGAGGTCGACGTGGTCCACCTCGCGCCGCTGCACTGGTCGATCGAGCAACAACAAGAAATCGATCGCAGGGTGACTCGACCTCTCCCGATAGGCACGCAAGCGCTCTTCATTGGTCGGAACGGTTTCCGGCGCCGGCGCATCGGGCATCGGCGCCTGGTGCTCGAGCCCCTCCTCCGGCGCCTGAAAGGAGACCGACATGTTGAAGATCGCCTTGCCATGTTGCTTGGCGACCACGCGCCGTGTCGCAAACGAGCGCCCGTCGCGAATGCGATCGACGTGATAGATCACCGGCACCGACGTGTCGCCTTCGCGCAGGAAGTACCCGTGCAGTGAATGTGCAGAACGGCCCTCGACCGTCCGGCACGCCGCAATCAGCGACTGCGCGGCAACGAGACCGCCGAAAATTCTCGGGCGACCATCGTGGGGACTGAATCCGCGAAACAGATCGGTATCGAGTGACTCCAGATCGAGGCGCTCCAGAAGGCCGTGAAGGTTTGACACTCGAGTGAATTAGCACGGGGTTCGAGACTGCCCGCGCAGCTCCTATTGATCCCGGGAAGCCTGGGCAGATTCACCCTTTAGGCTGTATTTTTGGCCGCAGGCATTGGTGTCCATGCTGAATCGGTGGCTGCCCGTGTGCGGCACCTTCGTTCGGTGGGGCCGCAACAGCGGTGATCGCCGGAAGTGCCGCGCTTGCCTGCTTGCTTTTGGGCGACTTGCCGGCGGGAGCTACCAGCCGCTTGCGCGCCGTGGTTCGCGACCTCGGTCTGCGCGCTCGTGGTAGACTGAGGCACAGATGGTGGAACGGATGGGGATCTGCGAGAAGCATCAACTCCCGCTGGATCGCAGCGGTGAATGTGAGCTGTGCCGCCTGAGCGACATGCCATCGAAGTCCCCGCCCGCCCCAAGTCCTTGGTGGGCCTTGATCATCCCCCTAGTGCTGGGCACAGCGGGTATCGCCTGGGCGTTCTATGCGTTCGGATCCGAGCCAGAAGTCGCGCCACAGCGAGGCGTCCGAACCACCGCACCGCGACCGGCGGCCCAGCCTCCGCCCACAGAGGAACCGCCCACGCCCGAGCCTGAGGTAATCCCGGAACCGCCGCGGCCGCCGGTCCCTGGTGAGGACATTCCGATCCCGGAGCCGAGTCCAGAGGGTACGCAGCTCGACGGGGCCTCTCCTCAGGGTGCAGGGCCGACTGAAACCGATACTCCCGAATGGAAATGGAATCTCGCTCGGCGGCGCGTCCATATCACGATGTACGCGACCCAATGGTGCGGCGTATGCCGAAAGGCGCGCGAGTACATGCAAACGAACGGGATCGACTTCACCGAGCTCGACACCGACGAAAGCTCGGCCGCCGGTGAGCGGCTTGGTGAGATCAACCCGCGTAGGACGATCCCAACTTTCGAGATCGACGAGCAGGTCTACATAGGATTTCGCGAAGAGCTCTTCGAAGCCAAGGTCAACCAGGCGGCCCGGAAGTATCTCTAGTCGTGGCGCAATGGGCCAACCTCACGCCCGCGTCGAAGGCGGTCACTTTCTGCAGGAAGCCGCCGCCCCCGAGCTGGCACGTCGAATCCACGAGCTGATAGTTACAGACAGCACTGTGATGTAACCCGTGACGTCTTGCTTGCGTCGTCACGGGGAATGCCGATAATCGGGGCATGGGGGAAGCGCTGAGGATTAGTGGGCCACCTATCGGGGTGGGTCTTGTTTTCGACGTGTCGATGTGGCCGCTCGTGGTGATCACGCTGCCACCGGTTACGACGCCAGACGACATCGAGTACATGCAACGTTGCTACGAGCACGTTTTCGCGTCGCCCGTCCGCCATGCGCTGATCGTCGACACTGCCCCGATCGTCAGAGTGCCGGATGCCACGTTGCGGCGGCAGATGAAGGCGTTCGAAGACAGCCGGCGTCCGATCATTCAGGAGAAAAACATCGGCAGCGCGATCATCATCCAGAACACGCTCGTGCGTGGTGGGTATACGGCGCTGCGCTGGATCTCGCCGCAGCCCGCCCCGAACAAGGCCTTTGCGACGGTGGGGGACGCCGCCCGCTGGTGTGTGCGAGGCATCGAGGAAGATGGCCAAGTCGTTCCGATCGCCGCTTACACCCTCGCCGGGCTCGCAAGCAGAGCCGCGGCCGGCTAGACCGCTCGCCGACCGGCAAATCAGGGGATCTGGGGCCCAAGCTCGGACGGACGGTCGGTGTTTTGGCGAATTCGTTGCGGGCGGGCTGGCATTCTAGATAGAATTTTTGTGAATGGTGGGACGTCCTGAAATAGGCGCGCAGCCGGCTGGGGTCGGGATCGAGTTCGACGTGTCCTTGTGGCCGCTTGTCCTGGTAACCATGCCAGGGCAACTCCAGGTCGAGGACATCGTCTATCTGCAGGAGTCGTACGAGGCGGTCTTCGCGGCGCCGACACGCCATGCGCTCGTCGTCGATACGACCACGCTCGAGACCATCCCGGACGCGACGCTTCGCCGCCGGATGAAAGAGTTCGAAGACGGCAGGCGACCGATCATCCGCGAAAGAAACATCGGGAGCGCGATCGTGTTGTCGAACTCGTTGGTCCGAGGGGCATTCACCGCGCTCCGTTGGATCTCGCCGCAGCCCGCACCGAACAAGGCGTTCGCGAACGTGCGTGATGCCGCTCGATGGTGCGTCGAGGGGATCGAAGCGGACGGGCAGGAAATTCCCGCGGGCGCTTACATCCTCGCCGGCATGTCTGAGGCTGTGGGCGTCTGAGGGCCGTCAGTTCGGCGTGGCGCTCATCTGAAGCCGAAGCACCCCTCCGCCGGTAATGGCGTCGTGCGGAAGCACCGGCACAACCAGCGGCTGGCCATCGAGATTCGCTTCGCGGATGAAGACCTCCTCCGCCCCGTTGTCGAGCGCCTCGATGACGAAAGTTTTACCGGTGTGATGAGCCTCGCTGAGGTGTATCGTGATGCGCTCGAACAACGGGCTCCCAAGACGGTACTCGGGGAGCCCCGGCGTCACTGGGTAGAACCCCATCGCCGAGAACACGAACCAGGCGCTCAGCGCTCCAACGTCATCGTTGCCTGGCAATCCGCCGGGTCCGGTGCCGAAGTACCGTTGCATTGCGGCGCGCGTTTCACGTTGCGTCCGGTGCGCTTCGCCGTCGACGAACGTGAACAAGTACGGATATCCCATGTCGGGCTCGTTCCACATCGCGAACCGATCGGTGTCGAACATCCGCTGCAGACGTTCGACGAAGCGCGACTGCCCGTGCAGAGCGATGAGGCCTTCCATGTCGTGGGGCGCAAAGAACGCGTAGTGCCACGCGGTCCCTTCGACGTAGCCGGGACCACCGAGACGAAATGCGAACGCACCACCTTCGATTGCATCCGGATCGAAAGGTTCGAGAAACGAACCGTCGCGGTTCCTAGGCCGAAGAGTCCCCGTGTCACCATCGTAGAAGCCGGCATACGACGATGCGCGTTCGAGGAGCGCGTCGACCTCGTCGCCGCGGCCGAGAACGCGCGCTAGTTCGGCGAGCGACCAATCAGCCAGCGCATACTCGAGCGTCGTCGACACGGGGCCCCAGACGGTGTTGGCCATCTCCATCGAAACGAAACCAAGGCCGAGATATTCCTCGTTTCCAGGTCGATGTCCGGGGCGGTCCGCTGCATCACGCAGCACCTCGTAAACAGCGCTGGCATCGAAACCCGTCAATCCCTTCGCATACGAATCCGCGAACACGATCGCAGCCGGATCACCCACCATCATTTGTACCTCTTCGCCGATGAGCTCCCACTTCGGCGGTGTGCCAGCTCCGAGCGTCATATCCTGCATTGATTGCAGAATCTCGAGCTGCGTCTCTGGATAGACGAGGGTCAAGAGGGGATGAAGCGTGCGGTACGTGTCCCACAGCGACAGCACGGTGTATCGCGCACCATCGACGGCTTGCCCAACCTCATCACGGGAGAACTTCGGATACGTCCCGCTGACGTCGTTCAAAATACTCGGACTAATCAACGCGTGATAGAGCGCGGTGTAGAAACGCGTCCGGTCGGCGTCACTCCCGCCGCTCACCTCGATACGGCTGAGGCTCTGCTGCCACGCGAGCGCCGAAGCATCTCGCGCCTCGTCGAAGGGAAGCTGCTCAGCATCGAGATTTGCGCGCGCCTCTTCGATGCTGACCCACGATAGCCCGACCCACATGGTGACGGGCCCGGGCGGTGCCTTGTCGTAACGCCACAGCGCCATCGCCTCCTTGGCATTGTCGTTGGGGTCGACTATGCCGACGCGATCTGCGGGGCGGTCGACCCGAGCCGCGAAATACAGCCGGCCGCCTTCGGATGTTGCGCAGAATTGCCCGAAGCCCGCAGATCCGACGATCTCGTCGGTCCCCAACTCTTCGGGAAACTCGGCTTGGTTGCGGGTCCAGCTCACGCCGCGAGCGGGATCAACCACGATGTTTGCCAGCTCTCCTTCGGGGAACCAGAAGCGAAAGACGCCCGTACGGGGCGTGGCGGTCATCTCGGCGATCATCCCTCGATCACCGAGCTCCACGCTGTAGTATCCTGCATACGCGACCTCGTTGCGGTACGTGGAGGCGTAGTCATCGAATCCCGCGGGAGGTTCGCCTAGCATGGGTGCGACGACCGGTAGGCCCAGGTCGGGACAGCCGACGCCGCTCAGGTGAGTCAGCCCGAAGCCGCGCATCATGGGCGCGCCATGTCGATAGCCGGCGTTGACGAAGCGATCGTCGAGCGCGTCGACCGCTGTGGTGAGCGTCGTATGGGGGCTCGGAGACGCCATCCCCCAAGGGACCACCGCCCCGGGAAATGTCTGCCCGTCGCCCGCAGTGCCAATGAATGGATCGACATCGGCGGCCAGCGGCGCCTCAGCGGGCGGTGCGGGGACTTTGTACAGGACGCTGCTCGATTCAGTACAAGACGCCAACCCGAGCAAAGCGACGAATCGCGTCACACGAATCGAAGCGGCCGTCACGTCCTTGCACTCCTAGGGGAGCTGAGGAGCATCGCGAGCCACGACCATTCCTTCGACTGCGCCGCCGTCATCCGCACGATGATGGTCAGCGGGACCGAAATTAGTGCGCCGATCGGTCCGAGTACGAAGCCCCAGAAGACCATCGAGAGAACGACCACAGAGGGCGACAGGTCGGTGGCCTGCCCTGCCCAACGCGGCTCGATCACGATTCCGATCAGCAGGTTGATCATGAAGTAACCCGCAGCGAGCCCGAACGCCGGAGGCCATCCCAGGGTGAGCAGACACAGCGCGATCGCCGGAATCGAAGCGAGGATGCTACCAACGCTCGGGATGTAATTGAGGATGAACGCAATCAGCCCGAACAAGAGAGAATGCCCGAGGCCAACGACTGTGGTCAGACCCGCAACGAGGAACCCTGTCGCAGCACTGGTTACCGTCTTGATCAAGAGATACCGCTGGACGTCGCGCGCCGCTGCTTTGAGCGCCTGCACATCGAGCCTACCCAGCCGATCCGTGCCTCTGAGCTTCTTCGCGATCGAACCGCTTTCGACGACGAGAAACACCGTAATCAGCAGAACGAGCGAGCCAGCCGACACGACACTTAGCGCGAGTGTCAATCCGGGGACCGTCAGCGCCCGCACGAGTTCGTTCGGGTCGAAGTGTTGCACCGCAGTGGCCGGAATCCCCAACCCTTGACTCCAGAGCCACGAAGCGCTCTCAAATTGCAAACGATCGAAGTCATCGCGATACGCGCTGAACGCCAGGGCAAAGTCGGTGGCCGCCCGCGTGGTGAGAAAACCAAGCGCGGTCACGACCGCCACCGCCGCAAGACACGCAAGCGACACAGCCGCCCAGTGGGGAAGCCCCCTCTCAGTCAGATCGAGGATCTTCGAAAGGCTGATCGCAATCAGAGTGGCAAGAAGAATGGGAATGACGATCGGCTGCCCCAAATGCAGCACAACCAAGAACACCCCAAACGCCGCAACCCGAACCATCAGCCAGAGGCTAGCACCCCACCGGGGCACGGGGGAGCGCGACACGGGAACTGCAACACCGGAGAACGGCACGCGACGGACGTGCTCGCGCTCGGGGCCCGCTCGGCCGTCCCCTCAAGTCACCACACAACTAGCCTCCCGCCCAATCGCTGTGCCGCCCATCGCGAGCCGTTCTCCTGTGTAGAAGTCGACGTACGG
>CALJYC010000262.1 GCA_937984275.1 uncultured bacterium
AGCTCGTTGAGCCGACGGAGTGTCCGGACTGTATCGACTTGTTGCAACCGGGCAGCGACTGCGACGGGGCCGGAGGAACCGGTGGCGCGGCCGGAACTGGTGGCGGTGGCGGAGGCTTCCCGCCCACGGAGTCCGTGTGCGCGCTTTGCGGGCCTAACGACTTGCTCCAGGAGCAGTGCAGGCTCGCGTACGAGGCGTGCGTCGCCAACCCACCGTCCGACAACGCGCTCGAGAAGTGCGTTGTACTCGGCCTCGCTGCCTGCAAAGAGCTGCAACCCAGCAACTAACGGTTGCGCCGGAGCAAATCAAACACCGCGAAGGTTGCCCCTACCTCCGCAAGCTCCCGATTCACATCGGGGATTTGTGACATTGTCATAAGAATGTCCCGTAGCGCGTTTTCTTCGTGTTCTTTGGACGTGTTCTCATCGATACCTGTCCGCGAAACCGTTTGAGAATCGTCGGAATCGGGTGAGCTCCCGGCTGTTCGATTCCCACCGCCTCCACTATGTAGGCCGAGCGTCCCGATAGGCGTGACGAAGCACCTCGGCTGAACGCGCTAGCGCTTCGCGCTCCTCGATGTCCATCTGGGGCTCGATGACTTCGACCGCGCCCTTGGCACTGACGATCGTGGGGAGCGAGATGGCGATGTCATCGAGCCCGGCGACGCCCTCTTGGACCCGTGAAACGGTGACAATCCGGCGGCCACCCGAAAGCGTCCATTTGAGCAACGCGGCCGTGACCAGGCCAATGGCGTGGTTGGTCGCGCCCTTTCTCGCGATGATCTCATACGCGGCGGTTCGCACTTCGTCCGCGATCGCTCGTTCCCTGTCCCTCGTCCACCCCGGCCAGTCGCGCAATGGCACTCCGCCGAGCCGGGCGCTGGACCACAGGACGACCTCGGAGTCGCCGTGCTCGCCGACCACCTGCGCATGAATGGAGCGTGGCTCGATGTCGAGCGTTCGTCCGAGCGTGGCGCGCAGTCGCGCGGTGTCCAGCATCGTGCCGGTGCCGATCACTCGCGCGTACGGCAGCCCTGAGGCCTCGGCCGCAACCTGCGTCATCACGTCCACGGGATTGGTGACGATCACGAGCAGGCCGCGCATCCCCCGCAGGCGCGCGGCGACGTCGTGCACGATCGCGGCGTTCACACGAAGAAGGTCGAGTCGACTATCCTTGGGGCCACCCGCTTTGCCCGCAGCGATGATGACGGCTTCCGCATCGATCATTTCATCGACCGAAGCGGACCGGACCCACGCCGTCGGATAGAACGAGGCACCGTGCGCGAGGTCCATCGCCTCGCCTTCGGCCAGCTCTTCCCTCACGTCGTTTAGCAGCAGCTCGGATGCCACGCCTTTGTGAAGGATCGACGCGGCCACGCTCGACCCAACCCATCCCATTCCCACGACGCCGAGCTTCATACTCCCCCGCGACCGCGCAAATCGAACCAGCAGGTCATGATCAAGCCTCCCACCCGGCCGGAGCATTGTCGAACCTAGCGTCCCGAGGTCACCGTGCTCACCCACACGGACTGGAACCGCCGCCGAGCTGAACAAACCCTCCCGGGGCTGAGAGTCTCACCCCGTGGTGGTGCGACCGTACGCTTGTATGGCTACGGCACTACTGCGAACGGGGCGAAGTGGCTTCCTCCGGTCGTATCGCGCGACTGATCGTCAACGGCGACGCACTGAATGCAGCCGACCGGATTAGGTTGTTTCTGAACACTCTTGCGACGTCGCGCAAACGGGACTCGTTCAGGCAGCGGTACATGAACGAACTTACCGCAGGCCTTCGATGATCGGAGTCGCGGGCTGCCCTCTACGATTGCCCGCGTTCACGCTTCGCAGCCTCGAACAACGCGTGCAACGCCGACACCTCCGCGAGATCGCGCGCTGCGTCAGGCACGGGGATTTGTGACATTGTCATAAGAACGTCCGCTAACCCGTTTGGTTCGTATTGTTTGACGGTGTCCTCGGGGATACCTGTCCGCGAAACCGTTCGAGAATCGTCGAAATCGGCTGAACTCCCGGCTGTTCGATTCCCACCGCCTCCACCAGCGCCAGCATTTCATGCTCGCGGTCTCTAGCGTGTCGCCTCAGCCCGTGCTCGCTCCAACTCCGCAACCAAGTCGCTTCGATCGAGTGCCTTCTCGAGAAGTTCAAGCGTTTCACGTATGCGATGGTGGTTCAGGGCCGGCCCTTGCGCCGCGATGATTGCGCTCACATCATCTCGATCTTTTGGGCGACCGCTCAGAATCTTCATCGCGACCACGTCTTCGGCCGCTGCGACGGGAACCGTCGTTCCTCCCAAGTCCGCGGACTCCGCCCGAGAGCAGAACAACTCTTCAATGCCGGGGCCGCCAATCACGACGTCGGCGTTGATGCCCGTCGCAACATGAATGAGCGGAAGAACGCGAGTATCCCGGACGAAGTCTGCGTCAGCCCCACGCAGTTCGAAACCGTGCGCTTCGATGACTTTGGTGAGCGCCTCTACAGTGCGGTCGCCTGGGAAGACCGTGACGTCGACGTCCGCCGTCATTCTCACGGCGCCATGGACGAGTGCGGCTTGGGCACCAAATACGTACCAGGCTGCGTCTAGCGCCTCGAACGAGGCTCGGAGTGAGTCGAGGACTTCAGCGAATGGCGAAGGCATGCGCCGCCCGATCCATAAGTTGCTTGAGTCGAACCTGAGCGCCCAAGTCCGCCGCAACGTACCGCGAGCCCGGAAAATCTGCCCGTGCGCTCCGAGCGTGCTCGAACAGGGCGTGACTGGCTTCGATTGTCGCGCGTGGCCCTTCTGCGCGAAAGCGTTGCACCCAGTGTTCCCTATCGGATCCGGCCACTTTGGCCCAATCCCTCTCGGTGTACTCTCGGATGTGCTGATCCTTCACAGACTACATTCTAACACTGAATTCACGTCCCGTCTCCGCTCCGACACAAGCCTCTGAGCTAGGTGGACCCGACCAATCGAAAGATGAACTGCAAGGATCCCGGCTAAGGTCGGTCTGGAGCCAACCCGGTCTGGTCGACACCATCACGATCGCTTTTTCGAACGTTCCAGCAGCCGCAAGACGGCGCACGCCAGCTCTCGCGACTGTGCGTGCCTCGAGCTCGACAAGACCTTGCGTGCGAGCGTGCCCAAGGTCTCGGCGGTGGGCAGCTCTCCTACGTCCGCCCTTCCCTCCGTCGTCGCGGCTTCGATTTTGCCAGTTGGCAAAGCGGTTTCCCGAACATGCTTTTCGCTGTCTTTTGTTTCCGCCGATTCGGGATCCGGTTTCCCGTGATTACCCGTAGTTGCGCCAATCGGCTCGAAATCGGATGTTTTCGATTCCCACCGCCTCACAGTGCGCCGGCCATTCCCACGTCGTGTAGAGGTCGATGATCTCGCCCCGCGCATTGTGCGTCCTAAAGGAGCCGACGAACTGGGCACCAGCGTCTTCCTGCAGCTCTTGGATTGAACACCTGCCGCGCCATGGTAATTTCGAGGATGAGAAGCCATAGGATGACGGCTTGAAGATTGCAATCGTCGGTGGCGGCAGCGCCGGCCTGGTGACAGCTCATCTGCTGGACGGGGCGCATCACGTCACGATTTTCGAGAAGGCGCCGGTTCTAGGTGGCCATGTGCGCACCCTCAACCGCAACGTAGATTGTGATCTGGGGCCGGGGTTGATCCTGGACGCAGGCGTCATCGAGTTCGAATCGCACAACTTTCCGACGCTGATGCGTTTGTTCGACTCTCTTGGCTGCGTGACGCGACCGGTCCCCGGCAACACGACCTTCTGGACTCATGATGGGGTGCACCATCTCTCGCCCGGCTCGATGAAGCGGTCTCCGGGCTCGCTTCGGGAACGGTTGAGGCATTTCATCGACCTGCTCGAGCTTCGCATGCAAGAGGTCCGCTTCAACCGAAGAACCTCCTTGCCCGAGGTCTCGCTCGACAGACTCACGCTCGGGGATCTGCTCACCGATGCGGACGCGGATCGCTGGGCCGCACTGCTCGCCACCTATGCCTACTCGATCCCCTACGAACGGGTACGGCAGATGCCTGCGGGCCTCACGATCCCGATGCTGCGCGCCTTCGAGCACGCGGAGGCGTGGGTGAGCCTGCGCGGCGGCTCTTGGGATTACTTGGGTCGAATCGTCGAGAGCCTCTCGGGTACGGTGCACACCGATGCCAACGTGACCCGGGTGTCGCGCAACGAGAGCGGGGTGAGGGTACAGATGGCCTCGGGAGAGGCGCGCCACTTCGACAAGATCGTATTCGCTGCGCCTCCCGACCAGACGCTGGCGTTACTCGAAGATCCCACCGAGGCCGAGCGCCGCCGCTTTGCTGCATGGCGCGCGAACCATATCCACACGCTCGTACACCACGATCGAAGCGTGTACAGCCGGCGGGGGCTAGAGCTGATGACCGAGTTCGACGTGATCGAGACTGGGCCAGGAAAAGGGGGCTACAATTGCTACCTGAACGCCCTGTGCGGTGTGCCCGACAATGAGGAGCGCGCCTTCGGACTCGCCTTCGGAATCGACTCCTGGATCGACCCAGCCAAGGTGGTCCTCCGACAGGAGCACCACACACCCGACTACACGGTGAAGTCGCAGCGCTGGCACCACGAAGTGTCGGCCACCAACGGCGAGAACCATACTTTCCACGTCGGTGCATGGCTCGGGGACGGGCTGCAGGAGGGCGCGGTCACCTCGGCTGTCGCCGTCTCCCAGCTCTTGGGCGGCGCCTCGATTCCGTGAGCGCTACAAGAAGATGTCTCCGCTGAGCTGCCCATAGAGGTTTGATCCGGTCCAGATCGTCCCTGCGAATCCTGCGTAACCCGAGCTTGCATTGCAGAAGTGAAGCCCGGGCACCGAGCTCTTCCAACTGAGCCGCGACGCGCCCATGTTCGCGGGCGTCATGTTCGACCCATAGGAGTGGCCCCGAGGGCTGTTTGCGTATCGCTCGTTGGTCGTGGGGCTCCCGAGCATCTTGAACACCATGTGCTCGCGAAGATTCGGCACGTAGTCGCGCTCTACCACGTGAAGGATCGAGTCGAAGATGGTGCGCTTCGCGAGGTTGTACTGCTTTCGATTCGAGAAGCGTAGGTTCTTGAAGCGTTCATAGTTAGCCACCGTGAGAAACTCGATGATCTGTTTCCCGGCCGGACAGTCGGATCGATCCTCGGTGAGCAGAGTCGGCACCGTAACCGCGAAGCTCGGCGTGGAGTAGTCCCCGCGCTCGAGCATCGCTTCGAAGGCGACGTTCAGATCGGGCTCGTCGGTATGGAACAGATTCGACCGACCGAAACCATGGTCTCGCAGGTCGAGGCCCTCGACCACGCAGTAGGCCATGAAGTTCGAAGCCGAGTACTCGTACAGGAGCTGATTGCGGACGCGGCTCGAGAATCGCTCTGGGCCCATCATCTCGGCCGCTCGTCGCGGATCCATGTTCGCGACGACCTCAGCCCCGTGGAGTTCTTGGACCGGTCCGGTTGCGACGCCGTCGTCGTCTACCTCCTCGGCGATGACCCCGCTGACCCGATCCCCATCCAGCAAGAAGCCGGTTACTCGTTGCCTCAGCCGCACCTCGCCGCCGTGCCCTCGAATGGTCGCGACCAGGGTCTCGATCACGTGCTCGAAGTGGCGGGTCGGGTAATAGGCGCCGCCCATGTAGCCGGTAAACAGTGCCACCCAGGCGAAGAAAGAGAGCTTGCTCGGTGGCAACAAGAAGTCCGGCCACTGCAGTGCGAGCAGAGTCTGCGCCTCGAGCGGAAGTCGGAAGGCGTCGAACACGTCTTGGAGCGTGGCGTTGCGGTACCGGACGATCCGACGCAAGCGATGGATCCGTGGGATCATCCGAAGCGCGTGGGGCGTGGGAGGGAGAGAGTCGATCTCGCGCTCCACCCGGCGAACCTCTCCCAAGAAGGCGCTGCAACGATCGGCGTGCTGCGGAAACAGAGCGGCGAGGCGGGAAGCCAACATGTCCCAGTCGCTCGGGATGTCCAACGCATACCCAGGCATGCGCATGCGATCGAAGCCATTGCTGTCGAGGCGCTCGAAGGTGACCTCGTCCTCGAGTTCGAGCTTGCGCAGAAAGCGGCCGACAGTCTCGTCCGGACCGCAGTTCCACACATAGTGGAGCTGCGCGTTGAAACGGTACACGTCGGGATCGTGACCGAAGCTGAAGGTGTGGCCGTAGCCGCCGGGCGCGTAGTGGGCCTCGAGTACGGTCACTCGCTTGCCCGCTCGGGCCATGAGAGCGCCAAAGGCCAGCGCAGACAGCCCACTTCCAACGATCAGGTAGTCCGGCTTCATTGTGTCTCCAGAGCAGAGCGTATCGCCGCCGAGAATTGATGACCCCCTCTGCTTGTGACACGTCGCACGATACCCTGTTAGCGCACGTTCAATGTTCGGTACATGCGAGTCCGGCCTCCATGGCCGGATAGTGACCAGAGCGCAGTGCAAGTCGCAGGATTCCAGGGTGCCTCAGGGTACGTGAGTAAGAGCGTGGGTTGCATGCCTTTGACAGCGATACGCGGAAAGACCGAGTGTCCGCGTAGGGTTAGCGTATCGCTGCGAGTGGGGTTCGATTCCCACCGCCTCCACCGTTCGACGCTCAAAATCATTAAGCCTTCGTTGTTCCGACGGTCGGGAACGGTGAAATCCTCGCGCTCAATCGTCCGCGAGCCCGCCCAGTGCGCCGGGAACCGCGTTCGCCGCGAAGTCGAGGAACTGGCGAACGAGGGGGGCTAGGGCTCGCGTGTCGACGACGAGGGCACGAATGGACTGAAGAGGCATGGGGTGGTCTGGCAGGACCTCGATCAGCCGTCCATCTTGGAGCGGCTCGGATGCCAGGAATGGCGGGACCTCGGTGATCGCCTGGCCGGAGACGGCCATCTGCAGGAGGTGCTCGTAGTCGTTGGTGACGAGCACAGGGTCCAGCCTGAGCTGAACATCCCCCAGGGTCCACGAAGGCGGGCCACCCGTCCGCCAGCTGGCGCACGCGAGGTTGCGCAGATCCGCTGGGCTCTCGATCTCGACGCCTTGCAAGAGCGAGGGTGCTGCGACGACCCGGTGGCGGTAACGGGTAAGCGTCCGGCCCACATAGGAGCTGTAGCCGCCTTCGCCGACGCGAAGCACGACGTCGACTCCGTCGGCGACGAGGTCGACGCGTCGATCGGTGACGAACACATCGAAGCGAACCGCGGGGTACCGTCGGCCAAACTCCGAGAAGACCGACCACATCGGCTCGAAGTGCGGCGGGAGCGACACGCGGAGTGTGCCCGCGACGCCCGAGGCGTCATACAGGCGCTGCTCGGCCTGCGAGAGCGTCGCAAGCGCTGGCGCAGCTTCGGCGAGGAGCTGCGTGCCGGCTGGCGTCAGGGCCAAACCCTTTGGCCCGCGCTCCACTAGACGCACACCTAGGTCTTCCTCGAGCGTGCGCACCCGGCGGCTGAGCGTCGGCAACGGAACACCATTACGGCGGGCGGCCTCCGAAAGGCTTCCCGCCTCGGCGGCCGCGACGAAGAGCTCGAGAGAATTGAGGTCCATGCTTTTCTCAGCCGCAGACCTCTCGTTTTTGAGAGGACCAGTCTCAACACCAGACTCTACCCGTTCGTAGTTGGGAGGTCTATGTTTAGGTCAATCCGAGCCGACGATAGGCAAACCCAAGGAGAACGTCATGACCCCGAAGCCCCTGATCCGAATGCCGACCGGCATCGCTCTCATCTGCACCGTCTTGATGGGCTGCGAGTCCAAACACCCAGGAGAAGGCACCATGAACAACACCGCTAGCTTCAATCCGTCGGAGCAGGTCGAGGCCGCCACATCGGTGCTTCGGCGCTACGAGGCTGCGCTCAACCGAGCCGATGTCGACGCGATCGTGTCGCTCTACACCCCGGATGCCGTCTTCATGGCCCAACACCGAAAGCCCGCAGTCGGTCGGGCGGAAATCGAGACTGCCTATCGCGAGATCTTCGGGATGATTCGACTCGACATCACGTTCGAGATCGACGAGGTCGTCGTCGTCTCATCGACCGTCGCCTACGCCAGGACCCGTAGCGCCGGGACTACGACCATCCTCGCGAATGACGCTCGGGTAATGGAAGCCAACCAGGAGCTCTTCGTGCTCGTCCGCGACGACCAAAGCAGTGACTGGCGAATCGGCCGCTACATCTTCTCGACAACTCAGCCGCCCCGGAACTGACGATGAAGGCGTGGAGACTGCACGAACCTGGGGGCCCAGGCGCGTTCGTCCTCGAAGACCTCCCGACCCCTGGGCCGGAGCCAGGGTGGGTGTTGATCAAGGTCGCCGCGTTCGGCCTGAACCGCTCCGAGTGGTTCACGCGGATTGGCGAGTCGCCGACCGTGAAGCTGCCGCGCGTCCTCGGCATCGAGTGTGTCGGCACCGTCGTCCGCGCGCCGAGTGGCGAGCTCGAAGAAGGCCAGCGGGTCGCGGCGATGATGGGCGGCATGGGCCGCGAATTCGATGGCTCGTACGCCGAATACACGTCGGTGCCCGCCGCGAACGTGTTCCCGCTGGAAACCGAGCTGCCGTGGGACGTGGTGGGCGCCCTACCCGAGATGCTGCAGACGTGCCACGGGTCGCTGCACACCGGGCTCGGTGTGGAGCCCGGTGAGACGCTTCTCATTCGAGGCGGCACATCGTCGATTGGGCTCACCACGCTCGCCATGGCGAAGGCCGCCGGTCTCCGCGTCATCTCGACGTCCAGGAGCGATGCAAAGGTAGACGTGCTGCGGAAGGCCGGCGCGGACGAGGTCGTGATCGATGACGGCAAGCTCGGTCCCACGATTCGCCACGATTGCCCCGCGGGTGTCGACCGGGTACTGGAGCTCATCGGGACCACGACGCTGCTCGACTCGCTACAGTGCGTCAGACCAGGCGGTGTCGTCTGCATGACCGGCATCCTCGGCGGGGAGTGGGAGCTCGCGTCGTTTCGACCGATGGGGCACATCCCCACCGGCGTGCGGCTGACCTCCTACTCAGGCGGCGCGAGCGACATCTCGAGGGAGGATCTCCAGCGCTACGTATCGTTGGTCGAGCGCGGGGAGCTCACCATCCGCACGGGCCCCGTGTGGAGCTTCGATCAACTCCCGCTCGCTCACCAGGCGATGGATGAGAACCGCGCCAACGGCAAGATGGTAGTCGTCGTCGAGTAGCGCGGGGTGGCACTCCCTCTATCGCGCCGGGACGCACACGCCGCCTGCACCTAGCGTGCACGGTTCCGCCGCGGCACATCAAAGACCGAGAACATCGCCCCTACCTCCGCGAGCTCCCGATTCAC
>CALJYC010000263.1 GCA_937984275.1 uncultured bacterium
ACGGCGCTTGAAATCGTCGCGCTCCATCATGCGCGCGAGGGTGTACTTGCCAGCCAGCCGAATGACATCGTCGAAGGCCATCTTACCGAGCCATTCGCCGTTGTAGACGATCTGCGTGCGTTCTTGATCGAGGATCTTGAAGGCCTGCTCGGCATACGTACGCGCACCCTCGAGGATCTCGTCGCGCGTCGGAACAGGGCGCGTGCTGCTCCTCCCTGAGGGGTCGCCGATCTGCGCCGTGAAGTCACCGACGATGAACACGACCTCGTGCCCCAGCTCTTGGAACTGACGCATCTTGTTGAGCAGCACCGTGTGGCCGAGATGAAGGTCCGGCCGTGTCGGATCAAATCCCGCTTTGATCTTAAGAGGTTTGCCGGCGTTCAGACGCTCGAGTAGCTCCGACTCGACGTGCAAGTCGACCACACCGCGCTTGAGCTCGGCGAGCTGCGCTTCTGGCTTCATCCGTAGCCTCTATTCGCCGGGCTCGGCGACGCCATCATTGACGAGCTCTTTGAGCTCTTTGCCGACCTTGAAGAAGGGAAGGCGCTTCTCCGGAACCGGCACCGGCTTCCCCGTGCGAGGGTTCCGCCCGCTGTACGACTTGTATTCTCGAACCGTGAAGCTCCCGAAGCCGCGGATCTCGATCCCCTCCCCTTGCTCGAGCGCCGATGTCATTGCGTTAAAGACGCAGTTTACAACGTGTTCAGCCCGACTCTTGGTGATCTTCGTCCGCTGGGCTACAGCGTCGATGAGCTCCGACTTCGTCATCGATTCTCTCCCCATTGCGGGCCAAGTATATCCAGGGCCCTAGGCGCGTCAACAGCGATTTCGCGCACTTGCGCCCTTTGTCCACATCCCGCTCCGGGGGGCATCTCAGTGCCAGGGAAGAGTTGCAGCAGTGTTTTGTGAGGCTAATCGCAGTGTCGGCAGCGATACCTCAGCCGGTGCTGTCGAGGCCGGCGACTACGTCGGCGATGAGCTCGTCGGTGTCTTCGATGCCCACGGCATAGCGGACGAGGTTGTTCTTGATGCCGATTGCATCGCGTTCCCCGGTAGTGAGCTCGAAGTAGCTCATCAACGCCGGCTGCTCGATCAGCGACTCGACGCCCCCGAGACTCGGCGCGATCCGCGGGATTTGGCAGGCGTCGACAAAGCGACTCGTGCCTTGCAGATCGGCATCGACCTCGAAAGTGACTACGCCTCCGTACCCGCTCATCAGGCGTTTCGCGGTCTCGTGGTTCGGGTGCGACGCCAGACCCGGATACCAGATCTGCCGAACCCGCGGATGCTTCTCGAGCCGCTCTGCCATTGCCTGCGCCGAGGTGTTCTGCTGCTCGACACGAAGGGCCAAGGTCTTGATCCCGCGGTGAATTAGGTAGGCCGCATGCGGATCGAGACAGGCGCCAAAGACGCTGCGGAGATCGCGAACCAGCGAGACGACGCCGGCCTTCCCCGCCACCACGCCACCGAGCACATCATTGTGGCCGCCCAGATACTTCGTGGCGCTGTGCACGACGATGTCGATGCCGTGGCGCGCAGGCTTGAAATTGACTGGCGTCGCAAACGTGCTGTCGACGAGCGTCTTGACCTTCTTCTCACGGCAAATCTCAGCGACCTGGTCGAGGTCGGGAATCGTCTGGTAAGGGTTGGTGGGCGCCTCGGCGATCACCAACCGAGTCTCGGGCCGAATCGCTGCTCGGAGGGCATCGACGTCTGCAGGCGGGATGAGCGTGCTCGATATGCCAAAGCGATCCAGGAACGTCGTCACGAACTGCCTCGTTCTCCGATAGCAGTCGGCAAACAAGATAACGTGCGATCCGGACTTCACGAGCGCCAGAATCGTCGAGGTCACCGCGGCCATGCCGCTTGCGAATGCAACGGCATCCTCGGTGCGCTCGAGTGCCGCCACCTTTTCTTCTACCAGGCGCACCGACGGGTTGCCGTAGCGCCCGTACTCTTCGCGTTCTTTTCGCCCCTCGAAGTACGCGATGAGCTCGGCCGTGTCGGCAAACGAGTACGTTGCGGTCTGTATGATCGGCGCCGCCAGCGCGTCGTAGGGGTACGTCCTCGGTTCACCACCATGAACCGCCAAAGTCTTCTGGGAGATATCGTCCTCGTCTGACACTAAGACGGGAGCGTAGGAGAGCCGATCTAGCGGTGCAAGGTCCGGCAGCTACGGTTGGGTGCAAACGCTGGCGGCAACGTCACGCACGCAGTCGAACGCGGGGTCCCCATCGCCCGGAATCGATTGCTGACCGTTGAACGTATAAACCCGGTCGGTCGACGGACCGGTGAACATCGGAGCAGAGCCCGAATAGCTGACGGCCGCGTACTCCTCGGAGTGGGTGAACGCGACGGCCCCGATCACGACGACCGAGCCTGACCGGAAGTTGACGTTGCCGGTGCCTGCACCGCTTCCGCCGTACGATACCGCCACCCAATCGAGCATCGAGCCGTCCGACCCCTGACCGAAGTCGATGCCGCGCCAGAATGTCGGCGAGGCGGTGTCCTCGCTGGTGAAGGTGATCGGCTCGGTGCTGGTGCCCCGCGCATCAAGCACGCCGTCGTTGCCGTCGCCCACCCGCAATCGGGCATCGCTCGCGAAACGAAGCTCAGATCCCGGCTCAACCGTCAGCACCGGAAGGGGATCCAACGGGCTCGATCGTCGTAGCTCGATGTTGCCTCGCACGACGTACGGCACGTCGTTGGCCGGCCAGCTCGCCGTTTCGTCGACAGCGTCGCCCACTACCCACATGCCCTCGTGTCCCGGTGTGCCCGAAGTGTTGTTGCCGGCTAGCACATTGCCCGTTCCGAAGCGGCCAATGAAGTTCCCATGAATGCGGACCGCCGAGAAACGCGAGCCCACAATCGTGTTGTCGTTGCACCCAGCTCCGCAGTGCGTGGAGTTGGCGAACGTCATGCCGTAGCCGTTGCTATTCACGATCATGGTATTGGAGACTGCGGGCGTTGCGGGGACGCCACCGTTGGCCTGGATAACGATCGCCGCGAACCCGGACGCCACACCCTGCCCCGGGTCCGACCCGGCGGTGTTCAGTACCGCGTGAGTGATGCGCGATGCGCCGGCGCCACCCGATCCACGCAAGCGAATCCGGCTCCAGTATGCCGCGCCCGCGATGGGCTCGAACACCACCGGCTCGCTCGAGGTTCCGTCGACCATCAATTGGCTGTCCGTCATCGTGATCTGACCATTGAGGGGCATCTCGACTTGGTTGCCCGCTCGAATGGTCAATGAGCCGTTGCTCACCACTAACCCGCCGGTAGGCCGAATAGGCTGCGTCGAAGCGTCGCTCCCGAGCGGCCTGCTCCACACCAAGTCCTCGTTGCTAATCGAGCTGGCGCGGAGGCGGAGCGGCGCTTCATAGGTGTTGGACGATCCCAACACGTCATCGAAGCCTCCCAGTGTGGCGCTGACCGACATCTCGTCCACGTCGAGCACGTTGTTCTCGAACGAGCTCACGCGGGCGCCGCCAGACAGATAGACGCCAACCGAGCCCGCTTGGACGCTCTGCAGGAGGCAGTTCTCCACAATGGCGACGCGATCGCCGGGGTTACCCGGATTGTCGACCCGAAGGCCGCCGCTCACCGCGCCGCTGAAGTCCTCGACCCGAACGTTGCGTAGCACTGTGCCTGCCTGGACGAGACTCGCGAGGACGATGCCGCTCCACGTGCCGCTGTCGGCGAGCATGCGGATCGGCATGTCGGGCGTTCCCGAGGCGACCAGCGTGCCCTGTTCCGCGCCGGTGGAGACCTGGAGGCGTCGACCCGGCGCAAACCGCATCTCGGTGCCCGGAGCGACGGTCATCGTGCTGCCGCCGCGAACGATAGCGCCGTTGCTCAAGTAGAACGGCACACCGTAGTTCGTCCATACGGCATTGGCTCTACTGACGGTCGACCCCCGCACGAAGATTCGATCCTCGCCGTTGCCTGTGAGTGCGAGATTCGCACCCAGCGTAGAAACGTCGTCCGAGCCGATGCTGATCGGCGAGCGCCCGTTTGCGGTGAGTTGGTTGTCCGCAAACCACTCAACCGCGTCAGAACCCGCGCCCGACTGCGCGAAGAGGCCGTAGTTCAAGCTCTCTCGGACAATCGAGCGTTGAATGACCGGCGCAGACCCGCTGACTGCCTCGATTGCACCTCGGTTGGTGTCGGTGTTTCGTCGTCCGCCAAACTCTATCACGACGTTCCGAAGCACCGTCGCGGCGGAGATGATGTTGGCGCCAAATCGAAGGCCTCTGTAGTGCCCACTCGGCGCCGCTCCACCGACGTCTTGGAATCGCGTGAAGACGATTTGGTCATCCACGCCAGGATCTCCCCCGTTTGCAGTCAGCGCCCCGGCACTGTTGGCGCCGACGTCCATGCGCAGATTCGTATTGCCGGCGAACATCACGACAGCGCCCGGCTCCATCGTCACGGTCGCGCCGTTCTCGATTCGCACATCACTGATGACCACGTGAGGGCTGTCGATCGCCGCAAGCGTGACGTCCGTGCTGATGCTTCCGCTCAGGGCCGAGCCACTTCCTTCCGTGACCGTGAAGCGCTTCGCGAGGGTGGTCGCCGAGCCCTGGTCAACGATGATGTCGTAGACCCCCGAGGGACGGCCGAGGTCGACGGGAACGATCGCGGTCAGCGTGGTTTCATCGACGAAGGCGGTCGTCAGTGTCTCTGCGTATGCCCCGAGCTCGAGACGGATCACCGGAGCTGCGGCGCTTACGAATCCGCCACCCCGAACGACGACCGGCACGGCGGACTGACGGCGACCCGCGGCCGGCGTGATCGACTCGACGCTGGGCGGTGCCGCGATGACCGTGATGTCGATCGTTGCGCTATCCACTCCTTCGCTGTTGGTCGCCACGATATCGAACGAGTGAGCGCCGATGTCGGTTTCATCAGGAGCAGGCTTCGTCGCAGACGCGGAGAGAAAGCCGGTCAGCGGATCGAAATCCAAGAAGTCGGGAAGCACGCCGACGATCGTCAACACGGGGGTGGGTTGGCCGGTGGCCGTGGCCGAGGCGCCTGGGAAGGCCTCCGCGACCTCGAGCATGAACATCGTGCCTGGCGTGACCGTGAGCATCGGGATTGCAGGCGGGTACACCGCATCGACCGAGATCGTCTCTTCGTCCCCCTCGCCCAGCACGTTCTGCACACGCACGGTGTAGCTGTACGCGATCTCGCCATTCGGTTCGGACGCCGTGAAGCTCACCTCTCCGGTGTCTGGGTCGATCGTGATCGCCAGATCCGCAGGGACGGTGGGTCCCACCAAGCTCCACATCACGCCGGCGCTCTGACTCTCATGCGTGAGGTTGACGTCATAGTTGTAGACCGTTCCCACGAACACCGTCGCGGGCGGCGGCGCCGTGAGCAGATCGATCACCGGAACCGCCGGACGCGAATCCACCCTGACGGTGAACTCCTGAACGTTCGGATCACCGAGTCCGTTGTGGACCTGCAGCGCAATGCCGTAGTCATCCGGCGCCACACCGGACGTGTCCCACTCGACCGTCACCGCTGCCCCTTCTGGCGGGCTGGTCACGATGGTCACTCCTGAGGCCGGCGTGCCCGTCGACGGGACTTCCACGGTCCATCGAATCGTCGGCGCACCCGACGCGGTCGCATCGTAACGCAGCACCTCCCCTGCATACACGCGGTCAGGAGGCGTCGACGTAATCGTGGCAGGGCCGCCAGTGTCCTCCACCGTCACCGTGAACGCTTGATCGGCGAACGCGCCGCCATCTTCCTCGGTCGCACGGATCGTCACGTCTTGCGCACCGACCTGCGCGGAGCTCGGTGTCCATCGAACGGCGCCGGTCTCCGGATCGATAGTCAGTCCGTCCGGCGCGACTGGTGCACTCCACGAAACGATACCGTTGGCGACGACGTCGGGGTCATAGGCGTACGCCGCCGCGACGGTTGCTTCTGTCGGAGGCTCGGTGATGAAGACCGGTCCTCCCAAGCCCTCGACGTTGACGTCGAACGCTTGTGAATCGCTGCCAGCGAGGTTCGTCGCACTGATCTCTACCGTAACGAGACCCTCGCTTTGTGGCGTCCAGGTCACGACACCGCTCGTCGGGTGGACCATGAACTCTTCCGGGCCGGACACCACCGCGAAGGCAATCGGCGTCATTCCGCCAGCGTTCACCGTATAGTTGAAGGGGACACCGACCGTGGCCGTCGCCGGCGGAGTCGACGTGATGTCGGGAGCCACGCGCCCATTCGCTGTAGTTCCGCCGCCGCAGCCTCCCGCGGTCAACGAAAGAGCGACACAAGCCGCAAGCCAAATACGCATAGGTCGATTCATTGGTTCCCCCGAACGCCCGAATTCCTATGATAACATATGTTTACCTCCTTGCTGTCTGTCAGTGTTGAAATTTCTACGGTTTTGGGCTGTCGAAGCTAGTCCCGTCCATAGGCGAGGTCCCCCAAGACATCCTCGAGTGAGACTCTGTTTTTGGGCGTCCATCGCGGCCTGAAATGAGGGCTCCAGTTCGCTGTGAGGGCCGCGATCAGGTCGTCCCAGACCTGAGCCTGCTTCCGACGGATGGCCAAATAGAGATTCGGGTCCATTTGATTTAGCATGTGCATGATCGGCTCCTTTCAAGTGTCATATGAAGTACTTAGCGCCGCATGAGCCCTATTGGACGCAGGACCGTGGCGCACTTTTGCAGTTGCCGTACCCAGATAAGGCTGCGAGGATGCAGGCAATGTTTGATTGGGACGATGTCCGGTATTTCTTGACGCTTCAGCGCCACGCCACGTTGGCCGCAGCGGGGGCTGCACTAACGCTGGACCCCACGACCGTTGGCCGACGACTGGTGAAGCTCGAAGAAGAGCTCGGCGCCCGCCTCTTCGATCGGACCCCCAACGGCTACGTGCTGACCGA